>NZ_JAJSYW010000002.1:107112-107776 GCF_036815005.1 Streptomyces sp. IBSBF 2435
AGGTCACCGCGGGCCACCGCCGTGGTCACCTGGGCGATCTGCCGCACCTGCGAGGTCAGGTTGCCCGCCATGAAGTTGACGGAGTCGGTCAGGTCCTTCCAGGTGCCGCTGACGCCGTCCACCCGCGCCTGGCCGCCGAGCCTGCCCTCCGTGCCCACGTCGGTGGCCATCCGGGTCACCTGGGCCGCGAAGGAGCCGAGCTGGTCGACCATCCGGTTCACGGTGTTCTTCAGCTCCAGCATCTCGCCGGAGACGTCGACCGTGACCTTCTGCGACAGGTCGCCGTTGGCGACCGCGGTGGTGACCTGGGCGATGTTGCGGACCTGGCCGGTGAGGTTGCGGAAGGCGGTGTTGACCGAGTCGGTGAGGTCCTTCCACGTGCCCGCGGCGCCCGGCACCTGCGCCTGACCGCCCAGGATGCCCTCGACGCCGACCTCGCGGGCCACCCGCGTCACCTCGGCGCCGAAGGCCGACAGCTGGTCGACCATCGTGTTGACGGTGTTCTTCAGCTCCAGCATCTCGCCGGAGACGTCCACGGTGACCTTCTGCGACAGGTCGCCGCCCGCGACCGCGGTGGTGACCTGCGCGATGTCCCGCACCTGGGCCGTCAGGTTGCGGAAGGCGGTGTTGACCGAGTCGGTGAGGTCCTTCCACGTGCCCGCGG
>NZ_JAJSYW010000002.1:107876-113423 GCF_036815005.1 Streptomyces sp. IBSBF 2435
CGCCCGGCACCTGCGCCTGACCGCCGAGCTGGCCCTCGGCACCGATCTCACCGGCGACCCGGGTCACCTCGTCGGCGAAGGTCCGCAGCGTCTCGGTCATCGCGTTGATCGTCTCGGCGAGCTGCGCGACCTCGCCGCGCGCGCCGATGGTGATCTTCTGCGTCAGGTCGCCGTTCGCGACCGCCGTCGTCACCTGCGCGATGTCCCGCACCTGGGCCGTCAGATTGCCGGCCATCAGGTTCACCGAGTCGGTGAGGTCCTTCCAGACCCCGGCCACGCCCGGCACCTGCGCCTGGCCGCCCAGCTCGCCCTCGGTGCCGACCTCCCGGGCGACCCGGGTCACCTCGGAGGAGAACGAGGAGAGCTGGTCCACCATCGTGTTGACGGTGTTCTTCAGCTCCAGCATCTCGCCCGCGACATGCACGGTGACCTTGCGCGACAGGTCGCCCTTGAGCACCGCGGTCGTCACCAGGGCGATATCGCGCACCTGCGCGGTCAGCCGGTACGCCATGGTGTTGACGGAGTCCGTCAGGTCCTTCCAGGACCCCGCCATGCCGCGGACCTTCGCCTGGCCGCCGAGCTTGCCCTCGGTGCCGACCTCGCTGGCCACCCGGGTCACCTCGTCGGTGAACGCGGACAGCTGGTCGACCAGGCCGTTGACCGTACGGCCGACCTTGAGGAATTCGCCGCGCAGCGGGTGCGCCGAGCCGTCCGAATTCTGCGCGCGCAGGTCCATCCGCTGTTCGAGGTCGCCCTCGGCCACCGCGGACAGCACCCGGCCGACCTCGGAGACCGGCCGTACCAGATCGTCCACCAGCGCGTTCGACGCCTCGATGGCGGCGGCCCAGGCACCCTCGCAGGCCCCCGTCTCCAGCCGCTCGGTGAGCTTGCCCTCCCGGCCGACGACCCGGCGCACCCGTGCCAGCTCCCCGGTGAGGTGCTGATTGCGGTCGGCGACCTCGTTGAAGACAGCGGCGACCTCCGCCATCACGCCGTCCCCGGCCACCGTGAGACGGCGGCGGAAGTTGCCGTCCCGCATCGCGGCGAGCGCGGTCAGCAGTTTGGTGAGCGCGGCCGAATCGACCTCTACGGTCCCGCCGGCCCGGGAACGCCCGTTCTTCGTACGCGTGACTGTGCCCCGCGCCGATGCGCCAGACTCCACCGTGTCCCTCCTGGAGGGTCGATCGACCTGCATGTACCTGAGTTAGGCGCCTCCAGTCTTCCACCTTCGCAGGCCGGCCCGACAACATCCGGCGTAACGCATACGCGGCGGGGCCGTTGGCGCTACGCCCGAAACAGGGGTCGTACACGTACCGCGACCGGCACGGCACGTTCCGGTTTGACGACGGCACGGCGCGGCCGGGGCGCGACGCACTAGCCTTGCCTGATGGCAGTACGACGCACGGTGCACGGGCGGGCGACCGACCGTGGCGAGACCCGGCAGCGGCTGCGGGACACCACCGAATCCGTCAAGAGGAGATCCGTGATCACGGCTCGGGCATCGGCCAGCTTCGAACCGGTGGGGCGGTCGGTCGCAGTGGCCAGGGCCTTTGTACGGGACACCCTGCACGGCTGGGGCTTCGCCGACGTCGTGGACGACGCCGTGGTGCTGACCAGCGAACTGGTGACCAACGCCGTCGTGCACGCGGGCACCGCCGCCGACGTGCGCTGCCTGCGCTATGAGACGGCGGTACGCGTCGAGGTCGCCGACCACTACCCGGAGCGCGAGGTGCCGCTCCAGGGCCGCGGCAGGCCGCACCGCGACCCCGACCACGAAGGCGGGCGCGGCCTGCTGCTGTGCGCCGCGCTGGCCAGCCGCTGGGGCGTGGAATACACGGCGGCGGGCAAGCACGTGTGGTTCCAGCTCGACCTGCCCGAGCGGCCGGCAGGCACCCGCTCGGCGGGACCGCTGCTGCCCGCCGCCGAGCTGCCGGTCGCCGACGAGCGGGTCAGGGTCGCCGTCATCCAGGTCGACCGCAGGGGCGCCATCACCCGCTGGAACGACGACGCGGCCGACCTCTTCGGCCACCCCGCCGCCGAAGCCGTCGGCAAGTCACTCGCCGACCTCACCGCCTGGCCGCAGACCCCCGGCACCGGCATCGGCCTGGCGGAGGCCCTCCAGCTCTCCCGCTGGGAGGGCACCTACGGGCTGCGCAACAGCGACGGCCGGGTCCTGCCCGTCTACGGCTCCCACCTGCGGGTCCGCGACACCTCGGGCGAGCCCTCCACCGTCTGCCTGCTGGTACGCGTCGAGGAGCGGGCCGTGCTCCAGACCCCGGCCCGCGGCAACGCGCCGTCCGACACCGGCCTGGTCCAGCGCGGCAAGAACGCCGACGCCTTCGAGGTCTTCATCGGCTCGCCCGCCCCCGACGACCTCGACAGCCTGCTCCAGCGCACCGTCGAACGCGCCCGTGACATGCTCGACGGCGACGCGGCCTACCTGCTGCTGGCCACCGACGACGAGACCGAACTCGAGGTCCGCGCCTCCACCGGCCTGCCCTCGGCCCGCCAGCGCTTCGCCCGCGTGCCCGTCGAGGCCGGCACCGGGCGGTACGGCAGCGCCAGGATGCCCGCCGTGCACGAGGACCTGACAGCCGTTCCCGGCGCCGTCCCACTGCTGTCGGGTACCGGGATGCGCTCGGTCGTCACCGTGCCGCTCAAGGTCGAAGGGCGGCTCACCGGCTCGCTCGGGGTCGCCGCGGAGGCCCCGGGCCGCTACACCAACCAGCAGGCGCTGCGGCTGCAGTTCGCCGCCGACCGGATCGCGCTGGCCGTCGAGAGCGCCCGCCTCACCGAGCTGGAACGGCTGCGCCGCGGCTCGCTGTCCTTCCTGGTCGAGGCCTCCGACCTGCTGGCGGGCACGCTGGAGCGCGACCAGACGCTGGCGCTGATGGCCCAGATGACCGTGCCGACCCTGGCCAGTTGGTGCGCGGTCTACACGATCGCCGAGCAGTCGGAACCCGAACTCGCCTTCGTCCTGCACGAGGACGAGGACCGCATCGACGGCATCAAGGCGCTGCTCTCCCAGGTCCGTGCCCCCGAGCCCGACCCGACGCCTGGCGCCCGCGCCTGGACCGCGCCCTCGGACGCGGCCCATTCCAGCGCCCTGCGGGCCTCGCTGCGCAGCCTCGGCGTCGGCCCCAGCGGCTCCGGTACGCTGGCCGGCCGCCCGCCGAGCACCCCGGGCGTCGCCCTTGCCACGGCCGCGGCAGTCGGCGGCGAGACCGTCGTCCTGCCGCTGGTCGCCCGCAACCGCGTCATCGGCATGCTCACCCTCGGCAAACCGTCCGACGAGCGCTTCCGCCAGGAGATCCTGGAACTGGCCGAGGACCTGTCCCGGCGCGCCGCCCTCGCCCTGGACAACGCCCGCCTCTACAGCGAGCGCACCGCCATCAGCCAGGCCCTCCAGCGCAGCCTGCTCCCGCCGGAGCTGCCGCACGTGCCCGGCGTCGAGGTCGAGGTCGTCTACCGCGCCGCGGGCGAGGGCAACGAGGTCGGCGGCGACTTCTACGACCTCTTCCCGATCCGCGACGGCTGCTGGGGCTTCGCCATCGGCGACGTCTGCGGTACGGGCCCCGAGGCCGCAGCCGTGACCGGCCTCGCCCGGCACGCGCTGCGGCTGCTCGCCCGCGAGGGCTTCGGCGGCCCCGCGGTCCTGGAGCGCCTCAACGCGGCCATCCTCGACGAGGGTGCCCGCAGCCGCTTCCTGACCCTGCTCTACGGCGAGTTGTGGCCGCAGCACGACGGCAGCGCGGTGCTCCGCATGGTCTGCGCCGGCCATCCGCTGCCTTTGCGGCTGCGACCCGACGGCACGGTCGAGGCCGCGGCAGAACCGCAGCCGCTGCTGGGCGTGATGGACGACCTGGAACTCGTCGAGCAGTCCGTCACGCTCGACCCGGGCGACGTCCTGCTCTGCGTGACCGACGGCGTCACCGAGCGCCGCGAGGGCACCAGGATGCTCGGCGACGACGGCCTCGCGGACGTCCTGGCCACCTGTACGGGCCTGACGGCCGGCGCGGTCGCGGCCCGTATCCAGCGCGCGGTGGAACGCTTCGCGTCCGACGCCCCCTCCGACGACATGGCCATCCTGGCGATGCGGGTGCCGGCCCTTCCGCAGACCTGACCACCCGGCACCTCGTGTGCCGGTGCGGCCGCTACACCAGAAAGGCCTCCCGCCGTCGGCGGGAGGCCTTTCCTTGTCAGAGCCCCAATACGGAATCGAACCGTAGACCTTCTCCTTACCATGGAGACGCTCTACCGACTGAGCTATTGGGGCGCGTCGACGGGAAGATCGTAGCTCATGAACGGCTGTGCGGGAAAGTCGGCCGAGCGCCTGGTCAGCCCGGCCAGCCGGCATGCGGGCCGCCGGCTCAGATCAGCCCGCCCAGCGCGTTGCAGGTATCCGCGAGATACGTCAACTCCCGCTGTGTGATGCCCGAGTGCACCGGCAGCGACAGGGTGTCCGCGGCCACCAGTTCGGTCTGCGGCAGCACGACCCCCGCGCGGTGCGCGGGCATCCGGTGCACCGGTACGGGCACGCTGACCGTCGCCCGCACCCCGCGCGCGGCCAGGGCGGCGGCGAAGGCGTCCCTGTCGGGACGTCCGTTGCCCGGTATCCGCACGGTGTAGCGGTGATAGCGGTGGTGCGCCCCGGGCTCGGCGTAGGGCACGGTGACGCCCCTCAACGCCGAGTCCAGGAACCGCGCGTGCGCCCGGCGCCTGGCGACGGCTCCCGCGTCCTCGGTACGCCCGCCCTCGGCGCCCTCCTCCACGACGGCCAACGCACGGCGCTCGGCCAGCTCGTTGAGCCGCGTCATGGGTGCCGGGTGCCCGAACACATGCACCGGCACGATGGCCGCCGTGCGGGACGTGATGCCGGCCGCGACCGCTTCCGGGTCGAGGCAGAACGTCCGCGGGTCGATGTCCGCGAACACGGGTACGGCGCCGGCCAGCCGTACGGCGTCGGCGGGCGCGCCGGGGCCGAACGAGGGCACGATGACCTCGTCGCCGGTCCCGATGCCCAGCCGCACCAGCGCGTCACGCAGGGCGGCAGCCGTCGTGTCCGAAGCGATCCTGTGCCGCCGCTGGGCAGTCGTCATCTGCTGCACGTCTCCACACCTCCGCTTGTCCCGGCGGCCAGAGTCTCCGCACGATATGAACAGCGGGTAACGGGGCAGCAAAAAAGCCCCGGCCCCCGAGACAAGGCTCGGGGGCCGGGGCTTTCTAATAATTGTTCGGCGGTGTCCTACTCTCCCACAGGGTCCCCCCTGCAGTACCATCGGCGCTGAAAGGCTTAGCTTCCGGGTTCGGAATGTAACCGGGCGTTTCCCTAACGCTATGACCACCGAAACACCATGAAACACACACCACCACCCGAACCGCCACTAATAACGGTACGAGTGTATGGCGGCTGGTTGTTTCAGAACCACACAGTGGACGCGAGCAACTGAGGACAAGCCCTCGGCCTATTAGTACCGGTCAGCTCCACCCCTTACGAGGCTTCCACATCCGGCCTATCAACCCAGTCGTCTACTGGGAGCCTTACCC
>NZ_JAJSYW010000003.1:0-85312 GCF_036815005.1 Streptomyces sp. IBSBF 2435
CCCGAACAGCCACCACCCCCACCGTTCACCCGAAACCCCAGTCCCTCCGCCGCCAGGGCGACTTCGCCCGCATCACCCCCCACGTCACCCTGATCGCCGACGCGACGGCCGACCCGTACGCCCTCGACGTGATCGAGCAGACCCTCCGCACCGCGGGCGCCCACGACGTGACGCGCGCGAACCCGTCCGGCGCCGGCACAAGCCCCGCCCCCGGCCTGACGGTCTACGCCGGCACCCCCGCCGACAGCCGCCTCGCGGCGCTCGGCGCCCCGCCCGCCGGCGACCTGCCCGAGGGCGGCTACCGCCTCGCCGTCAGCAGCGGCACCGTCGCCTTACAGGGCGCCGGCGCGGACGGCCTCTTCCACGCCGCCCAGACGCTGCGACAGCTGACGACCACCCGCCGCCAGGACACCGGCTTCGCGCCCGTCACCATCCGCGACTGGCCGGCCGCCCCGGTCCGCGGCATCGCGGAGAGCTTCTACGGCGTCCCGTGGACGCAGGCCCAGCGCCTGGCCCAGCTGGACTTCATGGCGCGGACCAAGCAGAACCGCTTCCTCTACGCCCCGGGCGACGACCCGTACCGCCAGGAGCAGTGGCGCGAGCCCTACCCGGCCGCCCAGCGGGCGGACTTCCGGGCGCTGGCGGCCCGCGCCGCCGCCGACCACGTCACGCTGGCGTGGGCGCTGGCCCCCGGCCAGAACCTGTGCTTCTCGTCGGCCACCGACGAACACGCGCTCCAGCGCAAGCTGGACGCGATGTGGGCGCTGGGCATCCGCGCCTTCCAGTTCCAGTTCCAGGACGTGAGCTACAGCGAGTGGCACTGCTCCGCTGACGCCCGCACCTTCGGCACGGGCGCGCGGGCCGCGGCAAAGGCGCAGGCGAAGGTGACGAACGCGGCGGCGGTGTATCTGGCGAAGCGTTACGGCGGCGGCGCCGAACTGTCGCTGCTGCCGACCGAGTTCTACCAGGACGGCGCCACCGACTACCGCACCGCGCTGGCGAAGGCGCTCGACCCGCGGGTCGCGGTGGCGTGGACAGGTGTCGGGGTGGTGCCCGAGCGGATCACCGGCGCCCAGGTGGCCGCCGCGAATGCCGCACTGCGGCACCCGCTGCTGACCGTGGACAACTACCCGGTCAACGACTTCGCCGCCGACCGGCTCTTCCTCGGCCCCTACACCGGGCGGCAGCCGGCCGTGGCGACGGTGTCCGCCGGGCTGCTGGCGAGCGCGATGCAGCAGCCCGCCGCGTCGCGAATCGCGCTGTTCACCGCCGCGGACTTCGCCTGGAATCCGCGCGGCTACGACCCGCAGGCGTCCTGGCGGGCCGCGATCGACGACCTGGCGGGACCTGACGGGCCGACCAGGGCCGCGCTGCGTGCGCTGGCGGGAAATGAGTCGTCGTCGGCGCTCGGCGGCGAGGAGTCGGCGTATCTGCGCCCGCTGATCGCCGCCTTCCGTGCGGCGCTGCCTGGCGGCGGGCAGCAGCTCGCGGCGGCCGGGAAGCAGCTGCGGGCGGCCTTCACGGTGATGCGCACCGCGCCCGGCCACCTCGACGCTCTGGCGGGCGGTGGCTTCGGCGACGAGGTGCGGCCGTGGCTGGACCGGCTGTCGCTGTACGGCGGCGCGGGTGAGCAGGCGGTGGACCTGCTGTCGGCGCAGGCCCGCGGCGACGGGGCCGCGGCCTGGCGGGCCCGCCAGGCGCTGGACGGCGACCGTACGGCGCTCGCCGACGGCACGGCGACGGTCGGCGGGCCTGTGCTCGACGACTTCCTGACCGGCGCGGTGGACGACGCCGACGCGTGGGCGGGGCTCGGCGGGGACGGCCGTGCGGCGACCACGTCGATGGCGTCGGGCCGCGGCACCGACCCCGCGGCCATGGTCGACGGCAAGGACTCCACCGCCTGGTCGAGCGACGCGCCGCCGAAGCCCGACGACGCCTTCGGCGTGGACCTGGGCACGGCGAAGGAGGTCACCTCGGTACGGGTCGCGATGGGCGACGGCAGCGGCTCCGACGACTTCCTGCACGACGCGGTGCTCGAAGCGGCGGCGGACGACGGCAGCGGCTGGCGGCGTATCGGTGAATACCACGACCGGCCGGTGATCGAGGCGCGGCTCCCCGCCGGCACGAAGATCCGCCGGGTGCGGCTGCGGGCCGCCGAGGGCCAGCCGGGCGCGGTGACCGTACGGGAGTTCGCCGTCGCAGTGAGCGGCGCCGTCGCCATGTCCGCGGCCGGCCCCGACCGGGCGTCGGCGGCGGTGGACGGCGACCTGTCGACACCGGTCGGCAGCGGCCCGCTGACCGTGGACTTCGGCGGCGCCCGGCAGTTGGACACGCTCACCGTCGCCGCCCTGGACGTGGCGTCGGCGGCCCCCGCGGGCCGGCCGCCCTCCGGTGCGCCCGTCCCGGTCGAGGCGCACACCGCGGCCGGCGGCTGGCGGCAGGTCGGCGTGCTGGGCGGCGACTGGACGGAGCTGCACGTCGGAGCGCTGGTGGACGCCGTACGGCTGGCAGACGGGCGCGGGGTGTGCGAGGTGGTGCCGTGGTTCGCCGACGCGCCCCGGGTGACGCTGGACGCGCCCGAGGTGGACGTGGCGGCGGGCGGCCCCGCGGTGAAGGTGACGGCGTCGGTGGCGTCCGGGCTGCCCCGGGACCTGGCGGTGGCGACGTCGGTACCGGCCGTGCAGCCGGGTGCCGCCCCGGTCGCCGTACGGGCACCGGCGGCGCTGCCGCTGCGCCGCGGCGGCACCGTACGGGTGCCGCTGACCGTGTCGGTGCCGGCCGGCACCGCGCCCGGGACCTACACCGTGCCGGTGCGTTTCACGATCGCGGGCCGGACCGTGGAGCGGCCGGTCACGGTCAGGGCGCACCTGCCGACCGGCGGACCCGATCTGGTGCCCGGCGGTACGGCCTCCTCCTCGGGCGACGAGACCGCGGACTTCCCGGCCGCGGCGGTGGCCGACGGCGACCCGGCGACCCGCTGGTCCTCCCCGGTGGACGACGCGGCCTGGGTGCAGGTGCGGCTCGCGGCCCCCGCCCGGGTCGGCGAGGTGGTGCTGCACTGGCAGGACGCCTACGCGGCGCGGTACGAGGTGCAGACCTCGGCCGATGGGGTGACCTGGCACACCGCGGCCACCGTGGCGGACGGCGGCGGCGGGCGCGAGGCGGTGTGGCTGGACGGCGCGGGCGGCACCGCCTACGTCCGGGTGCAGGGGGTGCGCCGGGCGACCGCGTACGGCTACTCGCTCTACGGCATCGAGGCGTACGCGGTCACGGGGTGACCCGCGCCGACGAGCGGGCGGGGCACCCCGAGACGCACGAAGGCCCGGGTCTCAGGCCGATATGCCGTCGATCCGGGCCAGGGCGTCATCCGCGCCGAAAGGTTGCAGATATGGCAGCCAACGCGGGTCCCGGTGGCCGGTCCCGATGATCCGCCAGGCGAGTCCCGAGGGCGGCGCGGGTTGGTGGCGCAGCCGCCAGCCCAGCTCCGCGACATGGCGGTCGGCTTTGACGTGGTTGCAGCGTCTGCAGGCCGCGACCACGTTTTCCCAGGCGTGCTGGCCGCCTCGGCTGCGCGGGATGACATGGTCGACGCTGGTGGCGGCGGCCCCGCAGTAGGCGCACCTGCCGCCGTCCCGGGCGAAGAGCGCCCTGCGGGTCAGCGGAACGGTGCCGCGAAAAGGGACGCGGACGAATTTGGTGAGTTTCACGACACTGGGCGCGGGCAGCGCCTGCGTCTCGCTGTGCAGATAGGCGCCGGATTCCTCGAGGCATACGGCCTTGTTGTTGAGCACGAGGATGAGCGCGCGGCGGAGCGGTACGACGCCGAGCGGCTCGTACGACGCGTTCAGGACCAGGACATGCGGCACGGATGCCTCCTTTAACGCCGGCGGCACGTGGCTCGCGCCGGGACGATCTGTTGTCAGTCTCTCCGGAAGGCGGGGCGCCGCGCCACCATGCCCGGGTAACGGACCGAGCGTGTTTTGGACCACACTGCTGCTCCTCCATCAGGCGCCTCTTCGCTTTTCTCCCCCACCCGGCGGAGTTCCGCCCCTCGAACCGGGCAACGGAACAGCATCGGTCCTTCGTTACTGTGGAGGCTTCGTTCACTCCGGAGGTTTCCGCCCGTGTCCACCGCGACGCCCCCCGCCGACGCACCGCTCGACAGCGTGTCCCACACCGCCTCGCAGGCGGGCAGCTGGGTGGACGACAACTGGGCCGACTGGCTGAACGCCGGACTTCAGATCGTGCTCATCCTGGTGATCGCGATCGTGCTGCGGACCATGGTGCGGCGCACCATCAGCCGGCTGATCGACCGGATGAACCGGGGCGCGGAGGCCGCGGCCGCAACCGCGCTCGGCGGGCTGCTGGTCAACGCGGAGCGGCGCAAGCAGCGCAGCGAGGCGATCGGCTCGGTACTGCGGAGTGTGGCGTCCTTCCTCATCCTGGGCACGGCGGCGCTGACCGTCCTGTCGGTGCTGCGGATCGACCTGGCGCCGCTGCTGGCCAGCGCCGGGGTGGCCGGGGTCGCGATCGGCTTCGGCGCCCGCAACCTGGTGACGGACTTCCTGTCCGGCGTCTTCATGATCCTTGAGGACCAGTACGGCGTCGGCGACGTCATCGACGCGGGCGTGGCCTCGGGCACGGTCGTGGAGGTGGGCCTGCGGGTGACCAAGCTGCGCGGCGACAACGGCGAGATCTGGTACGTGCGCAACGGCGAGGTCAAGCGGATCGGCAATCTGAGCCAGGGCTGGGCGACGGCGGTGGTGGACGTCCAGGTGGGCATCGGCGAGGACATGGACCGGGCGCGTACGGTGATCGTGGAGGCCGCGGACGAGATGGGCAAGGAAGACCCGTGGGACGAGTTCCTGTGGGAGCCGGTGCAGATGCTCGGCCTGGAGTCGGTCGGCTCGGACTTCGTGGTGCTCCAGGTGCAGGCCAGGACGATGCCGGGGAAGGCGGCGCCGGTCGGGCGTGAGCTGCGCTGGCGGATCAAGCGGGCCTTCGACCGGGAGGGCATCGTGATCGCCGGGGGCGGCCCCGCGGCGACGGTGACCGATCCGGCGGCGGAGGCCGCCGAGGGCGCGCCGGTCGCCGACGGCGCCGAGGAGAACGGCCCGCCGCCCGCGCAGCGCTCCGTGTCCGTTCCGCCGCCGGCCGCCGACGAGCACTGAGCCCGGCACGTATCGCCGCTTCCCCGTGGGGGGCCGTCTGCGGACGGCCCCCACGGGTAGATAACGACTTGGCCGCACGGCCTTGTGCACCCCTTGACGGTCCCCTTATGGCGGGCCTACCTTTCGTTTTGCCAATAGGAAAGTTTCCTAACAGTGAACTGAGGGAGGATGGCGCGCATGGCTGGCACACCTGGTACGCCGCGCGTATTGCGCGCCATGAACGACCGCGCCGCGCTCGACCTCCTGCTGGAACACGGCACCCTGTCCCGGACCCGGATCGGCAAGCTCACCGGCTTGTCCAAGCCCACCGCCTCGCAACTGCTGGCCCGTCTTGAGGCGGCCGGGCTGGTGCTGGCCACCGGAACCACCGCGGGCCGCCCCGGGCCGAACGCCCAGCTCTACTCGGTCAACCCGGCCGCCGCCCACGTTGCGGGCCTCGACGTGACCACCGAGCGCATCAGGGCCGCGGTCGCCGACATCACCGGGCGCACCGTCGGCTCCTTCCGGCTGCCCACCCCGCACCGCCGGGCCGGAAGCGCTGTCGAGCAGGTCGTACAGGCCCTGGACGGCGCGGTGAAGGCCGCCGGGCTCAGCCGCTCCGACCTGCACCGCGGGGTCATCGGCACACCTGGCGCGTTCGACCCCAGCACCGGACGGCTGCGCTACGCCAGCCACCTGCCCGGCTGGCACTCTCCCGCGCTGCTCGACGAACTGGCGGCGGCCCTGCCGATGCCGCTGGAGTACGACAACGACGTCAACCTCGCCGCGGTCGCCGAGCAGCGGATCGGCGCGGCCCGCGGCCACGACGACTTCGTCCTGCTGTGGAACGAGGAGGGCATCGGCGCCGCGCTGATGATAGGCGGCCGGCTGCACCGCGGCTGGACCGGCGGCGCCGGCGAGGTCGGCTTCCTGCCGGTACCCGGCACCCCGCTGGTCCGCAACGTCACGAAGACCAACAACGGCGGCTTCCAGGAGCTGGCCGGCTGCAACGCCGTCCTGCGGCACGCGCGGGAACTGGGCCTCGACATCCCCGACGCCCCCCTCCCGGACGCCGCCGCCATAGTGCTGGACAAGGCCGCGGCCTTCCAGCGGGACGGCGGCCAGGACGGCGCCGCCCCCTACGCGGAACTGCTCGCCCGCTGCGCCACCGGCATGGCGGTGGGCCTGGCCTCCGTGGTGGCCGTGCTCGACCCGGAACTGATCGTCCTGGCCGGGAACGTCGGCATCGCGGGCGGCGAACCGCTGCGTGCCCTCATCCAGTCGGAGCTGGCCGAACTGGCCGTGCCCCGGCCCCGGCTGGTGCTCGGCACCGTGGAGATGCACCCCGTCCTGAGCGGTGCGCTGGAAAGCGCGCTCGCCACCACCCGCGACGAGGTGTTCGACACCTCGCGCTGACCGCACCGCCCGCAGACGTCACCCGACCCGTCACCCCGTCACCCCCCGAGCGGACCGCCCAGCGGAACGGCACCCCACCCGCCGTCCCGACGGCACCGCACACCCTCGCCCACCCTCGTAAACCCGGAGGTAAAGAGCAGTGTCCCGTATGACGAAGGCAGCAGCCGCCGTGGCGGCGAGCGCCGCGATAACCCTGCTCGCGAGCGCGTGCACCGGCCAGAGCACCACCTCGGCGAGCGACGACGCCAGCAAGGACGTCACCGTCACCTTCTGGCACGGCTGGTCCGCGCCGAACGAGCTGAAGGCGATCAACGACAACGTCGCCCGATTCGAGAAGGCGCACCCCAACATCCACGTCAAGGTGCAGGGCAACATCACCGACGACAAGATCAACCAGTCGCTGCGGGCCGGCGGCGACAAGGCCCCCGACGTCGTGTCCTCCTTCACCACGGACAACGTCGGCCAGTTCTGCTCCTCCGGCACCTTCGCCGACCTCGCGCCCTTCCTGCAGAAGTCGAACATCGACCCGGCCGCGACCTTCCCCAAGCCGATGCTCGAATACACCCAGTTCGAGGGCAAGCGCTGTTCGCTGCCGCTGCTGGGCGACGCGTACGGGCTGTACTACAACACGAAGGAATTCGCCGCGGCCGGCATCACCGCACCGCCGAAGACGCTCAGCGAGTTCAAGCAGGACGCGGTCAAGCTCACCAAGTCCTCGGGCGGCAGCTACTCGCAGCTCGGCTTCATGCCCGACTTCCACGGCTACGAGTCCACCCCCGGCCACTTCGCGGCCCAGTGGGGCGTGCAGTACTTCGACGGCGCGGGCAAGTCGCAGATCGCCAAGGACCCCGGCTTCGCCAAGATGTTCGACTGGCAGCAGGACATGGTCAAGGCGCTCGGCGGCTTCACCAAGCTGGAGAAGTACCGCTCCGGCTTCGGTGACGAGTTCGGCGCCAAGAACCCGCTGCAGACCGGCCAGGTCGCGATGGGCATCGACGGCGAGTGGCGGCTCGGCATGGCCAAGGACGCCGGGATGAACGACCTCGCCGTGGCGCCCTTCCCGGTGCCCGACGACCAGGCGGGCAGCTACGGCAAGGGCTACACCACCGGAACGATCATCGGCATCGCCAACACCAGCACCAAGAAGAACGCCGCCTGGGAGCTGGTGAAGTTCATGACCACCGACACCGACGCGGTCGTCTCCTTCGCCAACGCGATCCACAATGTGCCGTCCACGCTGGCCGCGCTCAAGTCGCCCGAGCTCGACCAGGACCCGGGCTTCAAGACCTTCATCGACATCGCGCAGAACCCGAACAGCACCACCACCCCGCCGAGCGTCAACGGCGGCGCCTACCAGGTGACGCTGCAGGACTTCGGCTACGCCTACGAGTCGGGCAAGTCCAAGGACCTGACCGCGGGACTGCAGGGCGTCGACACGCAGGTCGACAAGGACATCGCGCAGGCCAAGTGATGAGCGCCACCGTCCACCCCCTGCTGAGGGCCAGGCGCCGCAAGGCGGCGCTGCGCAACCTCGCCTTCCTGTCGCCCTGGATCATCGGCTTCGGCGTCTTCTTCGCCTACCCGCTGCTGTCCACCGTCTACTTCTCGTTCATGCACTACAACGGGGTGAATCCGCCGACCTGGACCGGTACGAAGAACTGGTCCTACGTCTTCAAGGACTACCCGCTGTTCTGGCCGGCACTCCGCAACACGCTGTGGCTGGTGCTGGTGATGGTCACGCTGCGGGTCGTCTTCGGCCTCGGCGTGGGCCTGCTGATAACCAAGATCAAGACCGGCGCCGGCTTCTTCCGCACCGCCTTCTACCTGCCCTATCTGGCTCCGCCGGTCGCGGCGACCATGGCCTTCGTCTTCCTGCTCAACCCGGGCACCGGACCGGTCAACCACATCCTGGGCGACATCGGCATCGCCACGCCCGGCTGGTTCACCGACCCGCACTGGTCCAAGCCCGCGCTGACCATCCTGGCGGTGTGGGGCATCGGCGACCTGATGGTCATCTTCATGGCCGCGCTGCTCGACGTGCCCAAGGAGCAGTACGAGGCCGCCGAACTGGACGGCGCCGGCGCATGGGCGCGGTTCCGGTACGTGACGCTGCCGAACATCTCGCCGATCGTGATGTTCGCGGTGGTCACCGGGGTCATCCAGACCATGCAGTACTACACGCAGCCGCTGGTGGCGGGAAAGGTCGCCTCCGGGATCATCGGCAACTCGGGCCAGCAGTTCGAGCCCGGCTACCCGGACAAGTCGACCCTGACCCTGCCGCAGCTGGTCTACGAACGCGGCTTCCAGCGCTTCGACTACGGCTCCGCGTGCGTCATCGCCCTGGTGCTCTTCGTGCTGGCGATGGCCTTCACCGCACTGCTCATGCGGCGGCGCAACGGCTTCCTGTCGGCGGAGGACTGACCCATGACCCAAGCAACACTGACCGCCCCGGCCGCACCCGCGCCCGGCCGTCACGGCGACCCGCGCGCCCTGCGCACCGCCCGCCGCAAGGCGCGGCTGCACTGGATCGCCGTGCACTCGCTCGGCCTGGCCGCCGCCGCCTTCTTCGTACTGCCGTTCGTCTTCGTCTTCCTCACCGCGGTGATGAGCGACAACCAGGCCCTCACCAGGGATCTGTGGCCGCACACCTGGCAGTGGTCCAACTTCCGCACCGTGTGGGACACCCCGGGCTTCCTCACCTGGTGGCGCAACACCCTGGTCTACGCGGTGTCCGGCACCGTGCTGACCGTGGTGTCCTCGCTGCCGGTGGCGTACGCGCTGGCCAAATTCCGCTTCCGCGGACGTAACCTGATCATGGTGCTGGTCATCTCCACGATGATGCTGCCGCCGCAGGTGGTCATCATCCCGATGTACCTGTTCTGGACCAAGCAGCTCGGTATGGACGGCACCTTGTGGCCGCTGATCATCCCGATGGCCTTCGGCGACGCCTTCACCATCTTCCTGCTGCGCCAGTTCCTGCTGACCATTCCGAAGGAGTACACCGAGGCGGCCCGGGTGGACGGCTGCGGCGAACTGCGCACCCTGGTCACCGTGATCGTCCCGATGATCCGGCCGGCTATCGCCGCGGTCGCGCTCTTCCAGTTCTTCTACTGCTGGAACGACTACTTCGGCCCGCAGATCTATGCCAGTTCCAATCCGGCGGCCTGGACACTGAGTTACGGCCTGGAGTCCTTCAAGGGGGCCCATCACACCAACTGGAACCTGACGATGGCCGCGACCGTCCTCGTGATGGCGCCGGTGATCGTGGTCTTCTTCTTCGCGCAAAAGGCCTTCATCGAAGGCGTGACCCTGACGGGAGTCAAGGGATGAAACTGGCAGTCGTGGGCGGCGGGTCCACGTACACCCCGGAGCTGATCGACGGGTTCGCGCGGCTGCGCGACAGCCTGCCCGTCGAGGAGCTGGCGCTGATCGACCCGGACGCGCACCGGCTCGAACTGGTCGGCGGGCTGGCCCGGCGGATCTTCGCCAAGCAGGGGCACCCCGGCCGGATCGTCACCACCTCCGACCTGGAGGCGGGGGTGGCGGGCGCCGACGCGGTGCTGCTCCAGCTGCGGGTCGGCGGACAGGCCGCGCGCAACGAGGACGAGACCTGGCCGCTGGAATGCGGCTGCATCGGCCAGGAGACCACCGGCGCCGGCGGGCTCGCGAAGGCGATGCGTACGGTGCCGGTGGTGCTGGACATCGCCGAGCGGGTCAGGCGAGCCGCGCCGGACGCCTGGATCATCGACTTCACCAATCCGGTGGGCATCGTCACCCGGGCGCTGCTCCAGGCCGGGCACAAGAGTGTCGGGCTGTGCAATGTGGCCATCGGCTTCCAGCGCCGCTTCGCCGAGAAGCTCGGCGTGGCACCCGAGCAGGTGCACCTGGACCACGTCGGTCTCAACCACCTGACCTGGGAGCGGGGGGTGCGGATCGGCGGGCCCGACGGCGAGGACGTGCTGCCCAGGCTGCTCGCCGAGCACGGCGACGCCATTGCCGCGGACCTGCACCTGCCGCGCCCGGTCCTCGACCGGCTCGGCGTGGTCCCGTCGTACTACCTGCGCTACTACTACGCGCACGACGAGGTGGTGCGCGAGCTGCGGACCAGTCCTTCACGGGCCTCTCAGGTCGCCGCGATGGAGAAGGAACTGCTGGAGATGTACGGCGACCCGGCGCTGGACGAGAAGCCGGCGCTGCTGGCCAAGCGCGGCGGCGCCTTCTACTCGGAGGCGGCGGTGGCGCTCGCCTCGTCCCTGCTGCGGGCGTCGCACATTCCCGCGGCAGGCGACGTACAGGTCGTCAACGCGTACAACAACGGCACCCTGCCCTTCCTGCCGGACGACGCGGTCATCGAGGTGCCCGCCGTGGTCAATGGCGACGGCGCCGAGCCGCTGCCGGTGCCGCCGGTCGAGCCGCTCTACGCCGGGCTGATCGCGAATGTGACGGCCTACGAGGACCTGGCACTCGACGCCGCGCTGCGCGGCGGCAGGGACCGGGTCTTCACCGCGCTGCTCGCCCATCCGCTGATCGGGCAGTACGACCTGGCCGAGCAGCTGACCGACCGTCTCATCGCGCACAACCGGGAGCACTTCGCGTGGGCCTGACCAACCCCCCGGGCCCTCGGCAGGGGAGGCTCCCCCAGCCGCCGCTCGTCCCCGGTGGCGTGCTCGCCATCGACGCGGGCAACAGCAAGACCGACGTGGCGCTCGTCGCCGCCGACGGACGGGTGCTCGGCGCCGCCCGCGGCGGCGGCTTCCAGCCGCCGGTGGTCGGTGTCGGCCCCGCCGTGGCGGCGGTGGCCGAGATCGTCGCACGGGCGGCGGAGGACGCGGGGCTCGACGTGCGGCAGGGTGGCCCCGACGGCGGCAGGCCGCTGGCCGCGTACACCTCGGCGTGTCTGGCCAACGCGGACCTGCCCGTCGAGGAGCAGCGCCTGGAGGTGGCCATCCACGGCCGCGGCTGGGCGCACACCACCCGGGTCGCCAACGACACCTTCGCGATCCTGCGGGCCGGTGTCGACGAGCCGCGGGGCGTGGCGGTGGTGTGCGGCGCGGGCATCAACTGCGTCGGCATGCTGCCGGACGGACGCACCGCCAGATTCCCGGCGATAGGCAAGATCTCCGGGGACTGGGGCGGCGGCTCAGGGCTGGCCGACGAGGCGCTGTGGTACGCCGCCAGGGCCGAGGACGGCCGTGGCGGGCCCACCGCCCTGGCCCGTACGCTGCCGGCGCACTTCGGGCTCGGCTCGATGTACGCGCTGATCGAGGCGCTGCACCTGGAGACGCTGCCGGCCGAGCGGAAGTACGAGCTGACGCCGGTGCTCTTCGCGACCTCGGACGCCGGTGACCCGGTGGCCAGGACGATCCTCGCCCGGCAGGCCGAGGAGATCGCGGCCCTGGCCGTGGTGGCGCTCGGCCGCCTCGAACTGCTCGACGAGGAGGCCGATGTGGTGCTCGGCGGCGGGGTGATGACGGCCCGCAACCCGTACCTGATGGACACCCTGACGGAACGGCTCACCGCCCGCGCGCCCAAGGCGCGGACCAGGGTGGTGACCGCGCCGCCGGTGCTGGGCGCGGCCCTGCTGGGCCTCGACCAGCTGGCCGCGCCGCCGCAGGCGCACGCCAGGCTGCGGGCGCACTACGGCTGAGCGCCCGCCGCCGGCTGCCGCGGCGCCGCCCATTGTGTCGCCGGGCCGTCTGGGACCGGCCGGGACGGCCCGGCGGCGGGCCGGGTAACGCGGTGCGTCACCCGTGTGCCGCCGCCGGGAGCGATCCCCCGCGGCGGCACCGGGAACCGAACCCGTACGTGGTGCGTGTGGTCAGTCGGGGGCGGGTAGTGAGCGGTCACTTCACATGATCGCTGGAGGTATGGCATCGGCTGCGGCCATACTGCTGCCTGACAGGGTGACTTCCGCACAAGCGGCAAGTCGGACTCGGGGGAGGGTATGTGACGCACACGCCGACGGGGAGCGCGGTCCCTGACGTGCGCGGGGGCGCGGGAGTGCCCGCGCCGCGCGGCACCGCGCCCGCACCGCCGTCCGGCCCTCCCGGCCCCGGCAGGCGGCGCGCCTGGTCGGATTCCGCCGCCCGGCTGCGGGGCTCGGCCACCACGGAACCGGGCCGGCTGCGGATCATCGGCGCCACGCTCGCGCTGCTGGTGGTGGCCTTCGGCGCGGTCACCGCGTGGCAGGTCACAGACCGTTCGGCCGCGGCGGACAACGTCGTCAAGCACAGTGCGCCGCTCAGCGCGACCGCCGCCGAGATCTACCGCTCGCTCGCCGACGCCGACGCCACCGTCACCGGCGGCTTCCTGGTCGGCGGCCAGCAGCCGGCGAAGGTCTCCCAGCGCTACGAGAACGACATCACCACCGCCGCCCGGCTGATCGCCGAGGCCGCGGCCAACAGCGAGGGCTCCCCGCAGGCCCGCGCCCAGATAGCCTCGCTCAACCGGCAGCTGCCGCAGTACATCGAGCTGGTCACCTCCGCGCAGAACAACAACCGGCAGGGCCTGCCGGTCGGCGGCGCGTATCTGCGGTACGCCAACAGCCAGATGCGCAAGGACGGCGGTCTGCTGTCGGCGGCCGACCAGCTCTACCAGATCGAGACCGACCGCCTCGGCCACGACTACAGCAACGCCAAGGCGCTGCCGTACGTCTCCTGGGGACTGGGCGTGGTCGCGCTGGGCGCCCTGCTGTGGGCGCAGCGCCGCCACTACCGGCGTACCAACCGGGTGTTCAACCACGGCATGCTCGCGGCCAGCGCCGCGTCCGCGGTGGTGCTGCTGTGGCTGGTGGCCGGCCACACGCTGGCGCGCAACCAGCTCGAACACTCCTACGCGCACGGCGCCCGCTCCATGCAGGTGCTCAACAACGCGCGGATCAGCGTGCTCCAGGCCCGCGGCGACGAGAACCTGACGCTGGTGGCCCGCGGTTCCGGCCAGGACTACGAGGACAAGTTCGGCAACGGCATGGAGCTGCTCGCGGGCAAGGACCCCAAGGGCGTCGGCGGCGAACTGGCGCAGGCGCTGCAATTGGCCGACGACTCGGCGGGCCGCGACCCGGTCGACGCAGCCGTCAAGGGCGTGCAGACCTGGCGGGCCCGGCACACCGCGGAGCGGGCCAGCGACAACAGCGGCGACTACACCACGGCCGTCGCCGCGGTCATCGGCGGCAAGGACAGCAGCGGCAAGACGGTGGACCAGACGACCGGTTCCTGCTTCGACGCGGTCGACAAGAGCCTCCAGCAGGCGGTCGTGCAGGAGCAGAAGGACTTCCAGCACGCCGCGGACAACGGCCGCGACGCCCTGTCGCTGCTGCCGGCCGGCGCGGCGGTGCTCGCGGTGCTGGCCGCGGCGGGCGCGGCGCTGGGCATCGGCCGCCGGCTGTCGGAATACCGGTGACCGGGATGCGCGCGACATCGCGCGGGGGCGCGGCGCGAGCGGGAGGGAGACGGACGGTGAGCGGATACCGGCGTGGCTGGGGCGGAGTCGCGGGCATGGCGGTGGCCTGCGCACTGGCCGTCCTCGGCGCCCTCGTGCCGCTGCGGGACGACCCGGCCTCCGTGGCCGCGGCGGACCCCGGACAGGTGACCAGGGCGCACTACGCGGCCACGCAGGACACCGAGACGTGCAGCCGGCCGGAGCGCAGCCTCAACCCGGCGCTGGGAAGCACCTCGGGCGCCGCGGTGGCCCGGATCAAGGCGCGGGGCAAGCTGCGGGTCGGCGTGGACCAGAACAGCTTCCTGTGGGGCTTCCGCGACCCGGCCACCGGCGACTTCGCCGGTTTCGACATCGACATCGTCAAGGCCGTGGCCAAGGACATCCTGGGCGACGAGAACGCCGTGCAGTACCTGACGGTGCCGACCGTCGACCGGATCAGCGCGATCCAGAAGGGCACGGTCGACATGGTGGTCCGCACGATGACCATCAACTGCGAGCGGATCAAGGACGTCGCGTTCTCCACGGCCTACTTCACCGCCGGACAGCAGATCCTGACCTCGGACAATTCCTCGATCACCGGCTTCAACGACTCCCTCAGGAACAAGACCGTCTGCACCGCGACCGGTTCGACGGGTGACGACAAGCTCAAGGCGGGCGCCCACGGCGCCACGGTGATGCGGGTCGCCAATCAGCTGGACTGCCTGGTGCAGCTGCAACTCGGCCTCGCCGACGCGGTCTTCACCGACAACGCCCTCGGCGCCGGACAGGCCGCCCAGGACCCGACCGTGCACCTGGTGGGCAGGACCGTCACCGAGGAGCCGTACGGTGTGGCCATGAACCTGGCCGACACCGACCTGGTGCGGCGGGTCAACCAGGTACTCAACACCTATCGCGCCGACGGTTCGTGGACGGCGTCGTACAACCACTGGCTGGCGCAGGATCTGCCGGGCATCAAGCCGCCCGCGCCGTTGTACAAATAGGTCCCGGGCAGGTGGGAAGAGAGGGCGTCATGGCGGTCGCTGGACCATCGGGGCCGGTGATGGGACGGGAGGACGTCGACCGTGCCCTGGCGCGGCTCGCCACCGAGCACGAGGCGATCGAGTCCTCGCTGCTCTCGCTCCAGGACCACTCCGGCCGGCGGCTGCTGGAGGGTGCGGAGCTGACCGGCGTCACCAAGGAGCGGTGGGCCGAGACCGACGCGGCGATCACCGCGCTGTGGACGCACTTCGAGGCGTACACCGAGGCCCTGAACTCCGCCCGGGAGCTGCGCTCGCGCCGCCGCTGGCCCACCCAGACCGAGCTGCGGCGGCTGACCGAACTGCTGAGCGGCGACGGCATCAGCGTGACCGGCGCCGCCGTGCCGGACGCCGCCCGCTCGCTGACCGGACCGGCCAGGCTGACGGAACAGCTCAGCCTGGACCGGCTGCTCGCCCGGATGAACGCGTGGTACGACCAGGCGATGGAGACCGTGGCCGCGGCCGACTCCGTATGGTCGGCGCTGCCGGCCCGGATAGACCTGCTGGCCGCCGAGACCCAGCGGGTGCGCTCGCTCGCGCACTCGGTGGGGGTGCGCCCCGGGGCGCACCCCTCGGGCGACGACCTGGAGTCGCTCATCGCGGAGCTGACCGAACTGCGCGCCCAGAGCGTGTCCGACCCGCTGGCCTTCTGGCGGGCCGGACCCGCCCCCGGCCGCCCCGACACCGCGCGCTACGAGCAGGCCGGGCGGCGGCTGGACGACATCCGCCGCGAGGTCGAGGCGGTGCTGCACGTCAGGGACGACGCCGAGCACCGGCTCGGGCGGCTGCGCGACGTGCTGTCCCGCGCGGACCGCACCCTGACCGAGGCGCGCAGCGCCCGGATGGAGGTGCTGTCGAAGATCCTCGCCTCCGACGTGCCCGCCGTCAGCGGCCCGGCGTCCGCGCTGCACGAACAGCTGGCGGCGGCCGAGCAGTTCACCAGGTCCGCGCAATGGCACCGGCTCTCGCCGCTGCTGGACAGCCTGGAGGAGCGCGCCGACGAGGAGCTGCTGCGGGCCAGGGAGTCGCTGACGGCGGTGACCGCGCCGCTGGCGGTGCGGGCCGAGCTGCGCGGCCGGCTGGACGCCTACCGCGCGAAGGTGGCCAGGCTCGGCATGGCCGAGGATCCGCTGCTGATCGAGCGCTACGACCAGGCGCGGCGGCTGCTGTGGAGCGCGCCCTGCGACCTGGCCGCGGCCGAGCGGACCGTGCAGCGCTACCAGCAGGCGGTAACCGAGGCCGGCGCGCAGCGCCCGCCGCAGGACCGGCGGTGATCCGGGGTGGGCGGGGACGTCCCGGCACGTTCCCGCGCGACGCGCAACCGTCGCGTACGGTACGACCGTCGTAGCCGGTACGGGCGGGGCCGGCAGCGGCTGCGCGATGGCGCCGGTCCGGGGTCCGGCGGCGGTGGCACACCAGGGGAAAGGCTGAGGGGGACACTGTGAGCAAGTGCCAACGGCCCGGTTGCGGCGGGACCTTGGAGGACATGGGCGGCGGCGAGCTGTACTGCGGCACCTGCGGTCTCGCGCCGCTGCCGGCCGCGGCGCCGCCCGCCGCGCCCCGTTCCGTACCGTCCGCCGCTGCCGCGCCGCGGGCTCCTGGCGGCGACTCCGGGCGTACGTCCACCTCGACCGCCTCCTCGCGGTCCGCGAAGTCCTCCTCGGCCTCCAAGCGGTCGGTGTCCGGCCGGCTGTCGCAGTCGCTGACGGGTGCCGGCTCCGGCCGCTCGGTGTCGGTGCGCAGCAGCCGCAGCGGCTCCGCCGGGTCGGGGCGCGGCAAGCTCGGCGCCGGCCTGGTCAGCGTCCCCACCGTGCCGCGGCCCGACCCGGCCGCGGCGGTCCTGGCCAATCCCGAGGTGCCCGAGCGCAAGCGCTACTGCAGCAAGGGCGACTGCGGGGCGCCGGTGGGCCGCAGCCGCGGCGACCGGCCGGGGCGTACGGAGGGCTTCTGCACCAAGTGCGGGCACCCGTACTCCTTCACGCCCAAGCTGCGGCCCGGCGACGTGGTGCACGGGCAGTACCACGTGGTGGGCTGCCTGGCGCACGGCGGGCTCGGCTGGATCTACCTGGCCGTGGACCGCGCGGTGTCGGACCGCTGGGTGGTGCTCAAGGGCCTGCTGGACACCGGGGACGAGGACGCGCTGGCCGCGGCGGTCTCCGAGCGGCGCTTCCTGGCCGAGATCGAGCACCCCAACATCGTCCGGATCTACAACTTCGTCGAGCACCTGGACCAGCGCACCGGCACCCTCGACGGCTACATCGTGATGGCCTACGTCGGCGGCAAGTCGCTCAAGGAGATCGCCAACGAGCGCCGCGCCCCCGACGGCAGGCGCGCCCCGCTGCCGGTCGCGCAGGCCATCGCCTTCGCCATCGAGGCCTTGGAGGCGCTGGGCCACCTGCACAGCCGCAATCTGCTCTACTGCGACTTCAAGGTCGACAACGCCATCCAGACCGAGGACCGGCTGGAGCTCATCGACATGGGCGCGGTCCGCCGGATGGACGACGAGGAGTCGGCGATCTACGGCACGGTCGGCTACCAGGCGCCCGAGGTCGCCGAGGTCGGCCCCTCGGTCGCCTCCGACCTGTACACCGTGGCCCGCACCCTGGCGGTGCTGACCTTCGACTTCCAGGGCTACACCAACGTCTTCGTCGACAGCCTGCCCGACCCGGGCAACATCGACGTCTTCACCCGCTACGAGTCCTTCTACCGGCTGCTGGTGCGGGCCACCGACCCCGACCCCACCGAGCGCTTCGGCTCCGCCGAGGAGATGTCCGACCAGCTGCTCGGGGTGCTGCGGGAGATCGTCGCCCTGGAGAGCGGGGTGCAGCGGCCCGCCCTGTCCACGCTGTTCGGCCCGGAGCTGCGGGTGGTGGACACCGAGCTGGTCCGCGCGGTCGCCGGTGACACCTCGGCACTCGGCGCGGACCGGGCGCTGGAGAAGGCGGCGAGACGCCGTGACAAGGCCGGGCCGAGAACGGCGGCGCAAGGCGGGGCGATCGGCCCGGGAGGCGCGGCAGGCGCCGCGGGACTGCCGCCGGGCGCGCTCCCCGCACAGCTGCCGGGCGGTCCTGCGGCGACTGCCCCCGCCTGGGGACCCTCCCTGCCGCTGGTCGCCCGGCTCGACACCACCGCGGCCGTCCTGGCGCTCCCGGTGCCGCATGTCGACCCCGGCGACCCCAACGCGGGCTTCCTGGCGGGACTTTCCGCCGCCGCCCCCGGCGAACTGGTCGCCGCCCTGCGGTCGGCGACGACCGACTCGGTCGAGCGGCGGCTGCGCGAGGTCCGTGCCCGGCTCGAACTCGGCGACAGCCACGGCGCCCACCAGGTGCTGGGCTCGCTCGCCCACCCGGACGACAACGCGGACTGGCGGGTGGTGTGGCACCGCGGCCTGGCGGCGCTGTGCACCGGCGACCAGGAGACCGCCGCGCTGAGCTTCGACGCGGTCTACGACGCCTTCCCCGGCGAGCCCGCGCCCAAGCTGGCGCTGGCGGTGTGCGCCGAGGTGCTGCGGCAGCTCGACAACGCCGCGGAGTATTACCGCCTGGTGTGGATCACCGACCACAGCTACGTCAGCGCCGCCTTCGGCCTGGCCCGGGTGCTGCTGGCGTCCGGCGACCGGGCGGGCGCGGTGGCCGCGCTGGAGTCGGTGCCCGAGTCGTCCATCCACTACACCGCGGCGCGGGTCGCCGCGGTCAGGGCCCGGCTGCGGGACCGCTCGCCGCACGAGCCGCTGCTGCCCGATCTGCGGGCCGCGGGGCTCCAGGTGGAGGCGCTGCAACGGCAGGGCCTGGACTCCGACCGGCGCGAGCAGCTGGCCACCGAGGTACTGGGCAGCGCACTCGACTGGGTGCTCGCGGGCCGTGTCGGGGAGCACACGGCGGTGCCCGCGGGCGTACCGTCGTCGGCGTCCGGCGCGCCGGCCGTACTGGGCGCCGACATGACCGAGCGGGGCCTGCGGTTCGGCCTCGAACGCTCGTACCGGGTCCTTGCCAGGCTCGCCCAGCAGGGCAGTACGAGGATCGAACTGGTGGAACGCGCCAACCGCTTCCGCCCCAGGACGTGGGTGTAACCAGATGCCACCACTCCCCGAATCGGCGCGGGCGGCGCAGTCCGTCACGCCTCCGCTCTGCCCCAACTGCGCGGATCCGCTCGACGCGGACGACCGCTACTGCGGGCACTGCGGCCTCGACCTGACCGCCCCGGCGCCGGCCGCCGCAGTGCCCGGCAGCCGTGCCGGCGGCCCCGCGGGCGGCCCGGACGGCGACTCCCCGGACGTGCCGGCGACCGACGCCTTCGTGCTCGCCCCGCCGAAGCCCGCGCACGTCCCGGCGGCCGACGGCGCCACCCTCGCGCTCGGCGTCACGGTGCCCGGCTCACGGCCGGCCGGCCCGCGCGAGAAGCAGACGGCGGAGGGTCCGGTGTGCGTGGCGTGCGGCCTCGGCGGAGTGGACGACGACGGCTACTGCGAGCACTGCGGGCACGCCCAGCCGCGCCAGCGCGACCACCAGGAGCAGGAGTTGGAGGGCGTGGCCGCGGTGAGCGACCGCGGGCTGCGGCACCACCGCAACGAGGACGCCTTCGCGCTGGCCACCGCCTCGCTGCCGGACGGCACGGCGGCGGTGGCCGCGGTGGTGTGCGACGGCGTGTCCACCGCCTACCGCCCCGACGACGCCTCGGCTGCCGCGTCGGCCGCGGGCCGCGAGTCGCTGCTCGGCGCCCTGGAGCGCGGCACCCCGGTCGAGGACGCGATGCGCGGCGCCCTGATGTCGGCCTTCGAGGCGGTGTCCGCGCTCGCCGAGGAGGAGGAGCCGCCGGGCACCGCCCCGCACCACAACGCTCCGGCCTGCACCTGCGTCAGCGCGGTCGTGACCGGAGCGGTCTTCACGGTGGGCTGGATCGGCGACAGCCGCGCGTACTGGGTCCCCGACGACCGTACGCTGCCCTCCTCCCGGCTGACCGAGGACGACTCGTGGGCGGCCAGGATGGTCGCGGCGGGCCTGATGACGGAGGCCGAGGCCTACGCCGACGAGCGCGCGCACGCGATCACGGGCTGGCTGGGCGCCGACGCGGTCGAGGTGGACCCGCATGTGGCCGCCTTCCAGCCGGAGGGCCCCGGGGTGATCGTGGTGTGCACCGACGGGCTGTGGAACTACGCCGAGTCGGCCGCCGAGATGGCCGAGGCGATCCCGGCCGACGCACGCAGCCGCCCGCTGCACAGTGCGCGCACTTTGCTGGGCGTCGCACTGGACGGCGGCGGCCACGACAACGTAACGGTCGCGGTGCTGCCGTTCCCGGCCGCCGTGCCACGGGCAGGATTCCCACCCGCGTAGCTTCCGGACAAGCTGGGCGGGGCTGTGAACGGGCTTTAAGGAGTGCAGGAAGCGATGGCCATTCTCTCGAAACCGAACGTGCCGCAGTTCTCGGTCGACGTCTACCAGAACGAGTACCTGCCGGAGGGCGGCCGCGAGGTCAACGCCGTGGTGACGGTCACCTCGACCGGCGGCGGCACCACCGGCGGCCACCCGCTGTCCGGCTCCGCGACCGGCGCGCGGGCCACGCCGAACGCGGGCGTGGTGCTCATGGTCGACTGCTCGGGGTCGATGGAGTATCCGCCGACGAAGATGCGCAACGCGCGCGATGCGACGGCGGTCGCGATCGACGCCCTACGCGACGGCGTCTCCTTCGCCGTGATCGCCGGCACCCATGTGGCGCGCGAGATCTACCCGGCCAACGGCGGCCTGGGGTGGCCGATCCATCCACCCGCGCCCAGGCCAAGCAGGCGCTGCGCCGGCTCGCCGCGGGCGGCGGCACCGCGATCGGCACCTGGCTGCGGCTGGCCGACAAGCTCCTGTCGTCGAGCAGCGCGGCAATACGCCACGGCATTCTCCTGACCGACGGCCGCAACGAGCACGAGAAGCCGGAGGACCTGCGGTCCGCGCTCGACGCGTGCGCGGGCCGCTTCACGTGTGACGCGCGCGGTGTCGGCACCGACTGGGAGGTCAAGGAGGTGACCGCGATCGCCTCCGCGCTGCTCGGCTCGGTGGACATCGTCGCCGATCCGGCCGGCCTGGCCGTCGACTTCCAGGCGATGATGGAGAAGACCATGGGCAAGGAGGTCGCGGACGTCAGCCTGCGGCTGTGGACCCCGCAGGACGCCGAGATCGTCTTCGTCAAGCAGGTCGCGCCGACCGTGGAGGACCTGACGGCCCGCCGCGGCGAGGCGGGGCCGCGGGCCGGCGACTACCCGACCGGGTCGTGGGGCGACGAGTCCCGCGACTACCACGTGTGCGTGCGGGTGCCGAACGCGGGCATCGGCCAGGAGATGCTGGCCGCCCGGCTGTCGCTGGTGCTGCCCCAGCCCGACGGCGCCCCCCAGGTGCTGGCGCAGGGCCTGGTGCGGGCGCTGTGGACCGACGACCTGGCGGAGTCCACCCGGATAAGCCCGCAGGTCGCGCACTACACGGGACAGGCGGAGCTGGCCCAGGTCATCCAGCAGGGCCTTGAGGCCCGCAAGTCCGGTGACGTGGGCGGCGCGACGGCCAAGCTGGGCCGCGCGGTACAGCTGGCCAGCGCGTCGGGCAACGCGGACACGGCGAAACTGCTGGCGAAGGTGGTCGACGTCGTCGACGCGGCGAGCGGTACTGTGCGACTCAAGGCCCGGGTCGCGGACGCCGACGAGATGACCCTGGAGACGCGGTCGAAGGTGACCGTGCGGGTGAAGAAATAGCGCAGGGGGACGCCGGCGGGCGGCGTCACACCGCAGCTTCGCGCACAACCTGTGGATCCGCCCCGGGGGGCGGAGGGGGAGCCGGCACGATGCTTTGTCCTAACGGCCACGAATCCGCGGCCACCGACTGGTGCGAGACCTGCGGTATGCGGATGTCCGCGCCGCCGTCCTCGTCGTACAGCACGCGTCCCCCGTCGTCGGCGGCGTCCTCCTCCTCCACGCCGCCGGTCTCGCCGCAGCCCGCCTTCGGCTACGACCCGGGGGCCGCGTCCGCGCAGCTGTGCCCGGCGTGCGGGACGCCGCGTGAGGGGATGGCGCTGTTCTGCGAGGAGTGCCGCTACAACTTCCAGACGCACTCCGCCACCACCTTCGTGCCGCCGCACGCGTCTCCCGCCGTCCCGGCCTCGCCCCCGGTCGCCCCGACCGCGCCGGACCGGCCGCCGTACCAGCGCTACGACTCGCAGCTGTCGCGGCCCTCCCGGGTCAACCGGCCCGCTGAGCCGCTGCCGTCCGAGTCGGTCACGGTGACTTCGGGCTCCGGGGACTTCCTGCTCGACCCGCCGAGTTCGCAGACGGCCGCGCCGGTGCCTTCACCCTCCACCGGGGCCACGGGTTCCGGGTCCCCGGCCGCGTCCGGCAGGGGCGGCGCGTGGCTGGCGGTGATCGGCGCGGACCGGGAGTATTTCACCGCGGTCATGGCCCGCAGCGGCCCGGACGCGAGCGGTCTGTACTTCCCCGCCTTCTCCCCCGAGTTCGAACTGCCGCTGACCGGCCACCAGATCACCATCGGACGGCAGCGGCACAGCACGGGCGAGGCGCCCGACATCGACCTGTCCCGCGCCCCGGAGGACCCGGGCGTCTCCCACAAGCACGCGGTGCTGGTCCAGCAGCCCGACGGCTCCTGGTCGGTGGTCGACCAGGACTCGACCAACGGCACCACCGTCAACCTCGCCGAGGACCCGATCCCCGCGTACACCCCGATCCCGCTGTCCGAGGGCGACCGCGTCCACGTCGGCGCCTGGACGACCATCACCATTCACCGCGTCTGAGTCCGCCTGGCGGTCAGAACGATGACGCGGCCGGTACCGGCCAGGTGTCGGGGCCGTCCGGTCGGTCGAGCCAGATCCACTGGCGGCGGCCCTCGACGGTCAGGCCGAAGCGGGTACGCGCCGGATGCCGGTCGAGCAGCGAGGACTCACCGCCCACAGCGGGCGGCTGGATGCCGGCCGCCCGGCCCCGCAGCGGCACGAAATACGCCGGCGTGGACAGGAAGCGCCCTTCGGCCCGGCCCGGACCCGTGACGGTGAGCACCACGAGCCCGGTCGCGAAGGGCGCCAGGATCCGCGCCCCGGGCCGGCACTGCTCGGTCCAGGCCGGCGGCACGGCCGGCAGCTCGCAGGTCGCGATCACCCGGTCGTACGGCGCCCCCGCCGGACACCCGAACGCCCCGTCGCCGGTGACGACGGTGACCGACAGCGCCGCCGCGGTGCCGTAGGCGGCCAGGTGCTCGCGGGCCGGCGCGGTGATCGCCGCGTCCAGGTCGACGGTGGTCACCGCGCCCGTGCCGCCGAGCCGGTGCGCCAGCAGCGCCGCGTTGTAGCCGGTGCCCGCCCCGATCTCCAGTACCCGGTGGCCCTCGCGCAGATCGAGCGCCCCGCACATCAGCGCCATCAGCGACGGCTGGCTGCTGGAGGAGACCAGTTCGCCGCCCGAGACGTGCGTGGCGATCGGCTGGTCGGCGTAGGCCCCGGTCAGCCAGCTCAGCCGCCGCCGCATGTCCGGGTCGTCCGCGGCGAAGCGCCCGTGGCCGACGGCGTCGTCGGAGCCGCCGCGGTAGTAGACCGGCACGAACAGATGCCGCGGCACCTCGGCGAAGGCGGCCCGCCATGCCGGGTCGGCGAGCCCGCCGCCCGCGACGATTCGGCGCACCATCCGGCGCCGCAGCGCTGCCGCCGCCGCCCGGAAACGCTGATCACGAGCCGACCCTGCCATCCCTCCATCCTGCGCCCGCGGCAGGGGTCCTACGACCCGGGTCCTCGGCCGGGCCGTCTGCGACCATGGAGGGGTGACTGAGATCCCGTACGGCACGGTCGAGCAGCAGACGTTCTACGAGCTGGTCGGCGGCGAGGACACCTTCCGCCGGCTCGTGCACCGCTTCTACGAGGGCGTCGCGGACGACCCCGATCTGCGGGCGATGTATCCGGAGCAGGACCTCGGTCCGGCCGAGGAGCGGCTGCTGCTGTTCCTGATGCAGTACTGGGGCGGCCCGCGCACCTACAGCGACCAGCGCGGCCACCCGCGGCTGCGGATGCGCCACGCGCCGTTCAAGGTCGACAAAGCCGCGCACGACGCCTGGCTGCGCCATATGCGCGCGGCGGTCGACGACCTGGATCTCGCGCCCGAACACGAGCGGCAGCTGTGGGACTACCTGGTGTATGCCGCGGCCTCGATGGTGAACACTCCGGGCTGACCCGACCCGCCCCCGCGGTCGGTCACGATCGCATTGCGACAATCTACGACATGTTTCTATCGGACCCGTTCGGTTGAGAGCATCCGATCAGTAACGGGGACGGGGGGCGGCACGGGTGACCGGTTTTGTACTGCTGCGCGTCCGCGCGCACCGGTTGCTGCTCGCCGCCGCCCTGCTCACCGTGCTGCTGACCACCTGTGTGCTGGCCACTCTCGCGTCCTACACCGGCGCAATAGGCGACGCCGCCCTGCGCCGCACCCTCCAGCACCAGGCCGCCGACCGGTCGACCTTCGACGTCAAGGCGCCCCTGACCGGCAAGGACGCGGCCGCGCTCGACCGGGCGGTGCGCGGCGACCTGGACGGCGTCTTCGGCGGGCTGCCCTCGCAGGTCGCCGCCAGCACCAGGTCGGGCTCCTACGGTCTGCCTCCGGCTCTGCGGCCCGCGGGCGTGCCCAGGAGCGCGGACTCCGATCTGACGCTGCTGGCAACCTTCGACCGGGCGCGGCTGAAACTCGTCCGCGGCAGCTGGCCGGCCGCCGCCGCCAAGGGTGCGGACACCGTCGAGGTGGCGGTGCCGGAGACCGTCTCCCGCGCCCTGCACATTGCCGCGGGGCAGCACATCACCCTGGCCGACCGGCTCGGCGGCCCGCCGCTGCGGATCCGGGTCACCGGTGTCTACCGGCCCGCCGACCCCGGCTCGCCCTACTGGCAGCTCGACCCGCTCGCCGGACGCGGTGTCCACACCCTCGCCTTCACCACCTACGGTCCGCTGCTCACCGACCCCGGCACCTTCGGCTCGGGGCGGGTCGCGGGCGACGAGATGTCCTGGCAGGCCACCGGCGACTTCGGCGGCGCGCGCACCGGCCGGATCGACGCGCTCGAAGCGGCCGTCCAGGACACCGCCGCGAAGCTGCGTGCCGACAAGGCCACCGGCCCCGCGCAGGCGACCACCGGGCTGCCCGACCTGCTCGACGGGCTGCGCCGCAGTCTGCTGGTGACCCGCTCGACCCTGCTCATCGGCGCCTTCCAGCTGATCATCCTGGCCGCCTTCGCGCTGCTGCTGGTCGCCCGGCTGCTCGCCGAGGAGAGGGCGGGCGAGACCGCGCTGCTGCGCGCCCGCGGCGGCTCGCGCGGCCGGGTGGCCCGGCTCGCGGCCGGTGAGGCGCTGCTGCTCGCGCTGCCCGCGGCGGTGATCGCGCCGCTGCTCGCGGGACCCGTCACCCGGCTGCTCGCGGGCACCGGCGCGATGGCCCGCACCGGGGTCACCCTCGACGGCGCGGGCATCGGCGGCGCCTGGCTGGTGGCCGGCGCCGCGGCACTGGCCTGCGCGCTCGCGGTGGTCGTGCCCGCGCTGCGCTCCACCGCCGACGCCGCCCGCACCCGGCGCGGCGGCCTGCCCGGCGCCTTGCAGGCGGGCGCGGACGTCGGGCTGCTGGTGATCGCCGGGGTCGCGTACTGGCAGCTGCAGCGCAGGGCGGCGGGTGGCGGCGCGCTGAATTCCGACGCCTCGGGCGGCCTCGGCATCGACCCCGTGCTGGTCGCGGCGCCCGCGCTGTGCCTGCTGGCAGGCACCGTGCTGGTGCTGCGCCTGCTGCCGCCCGCGGCCCGGCTCGGCGAACGCCGCGCGGCCCGCGGCAGCGGCCTCGCCCTGGCCCTCGCCGGCTGGCAGCTGGCCCGCCGGCCCCGGCGCGGCGCGGCGGCGGCCCTGCTGCTGGTGCTGGCCGTGGCGATGGGCATGTTCTCGATCGGGCAGGGCGCGAGCTGGGACCGTTCGCAGCGCGACCAGGCGGATTTCGCCGTGGGCGCGGACCTGCGGGTCACCGGCATGACGACCCCGGCGTTCGGCCAGGCGGGCATCTTCACCTCGGTGCGGGGCGTCACGGCCGCGGCGCCCGCCGCCCGCGAGAGCCTGCTGCTGCCCGGCGAGCGGTACGCCACCGCCCTGGTCGTGGACACCGCGAAGGCCGCCGATGCGATGCGGGTCAGGTCCGACCTGACCGGCGGCCGTCCGCTGCCTGCGCTGCTGGCACCGCTGCGTACCGCGCCCGAGAGCCAGGGCTTCGCCGTCGACGCGACAGCCCGCCAGGTGGCCTTCGGCGCCACTTTGACGGCCGCTGGCCCGGACGGCGGGCCCGCGGGGGCCGACGACCAGCCGGACCACGTCAGCGTGGCAGTGGTCGACGCCGTGGGGGTACCGTACGACTTCGCGCTCGGCGAGCTGCCGCCGGACGGCCGGCCGCACACCCTCACCCTGGACCTGGCCACCGCCTCGGGGAAGGGCGCCCCCGCGGGCCCGCTGCGGCTGGTGCGCTTCGAGACGTCCTACGAGGTGCCGGCCGGTGCCGAGAAGCGGCAGCTCACTTTGTCGTCGGCGCAGGTCACCCGGGCCGACGGCGCGGTGGAGCCGCTGCGCACGCCCGGCGGCGGCACATGGCGGGCCGCGGCCGGCTTCGACGACCCCTCGCTCGGCGACGTCCCGGACGCGACCGTGCCGACCGCCACGGCGGCGCGGGCCGGCGGCCCCGCCCTGGTGTCCTTCGGCTACGGCACCGGCGCCTTCTCGGCCGACACCAACGCCTTCGCCCAGTCCAGCGGCACGGTACGTGTCCGCGCCGACGCCCCCGCGCCCGCGCCGCTCAAAGCGGTGGCCACCGACGGCTATCTGCGGGCGGTCGGTGCGAAGGTCGGCGACACCGTCCAGGTGCAGCTCGGCAATGTGACGGCGCCGGTCGTGGTCAGCTCGGCCGTGCACGCGCTGCCCAGCACCGACACGACCCAGCAGGGGGCGCTGCTGCTGGACCTGCGGGCCGTCAACCAGGTGCTCGCGGCCACCGACGGCGCCTCCCCCGTGCAGCCCACCGAGTGGTGGCTGGGCACCGCGCCCGGCGCCGCGGCCCGTGCCGCGGCCGCGCTGCGCGCCCGTGACGACGTGGACACCGTGCTCGACCGCGCCGAGGCGGCGTCGGACCTGCGGGGCGACCCGCTCGGCGCCGGACCGCAGTCGGCGCTGCCCGCCGCGGTGGTCGCGGCGGCCGTGCTGGCCGCGGTCGGCTTCGCGGTCGGCGCGATGGGCGCCGCCCGTGAGCGCAGGACCGAGTTCGCGGTGCTGCGCGCACTGGGGGCGCCACGCCGCAAGCTCACCCGGATGCTGGCCGCGGAGCAGGCGCTGCTGGTGCTGGTCTCGCTCGCCGTGGGCCTGGCGCTGGGCACCTTCCTGACCAGGCTGGTCACCCCGCTGATCGTGCTCACCGGCCAGGCCACCCGCCCGGTCCCGCCGCTGGTCGTCGAACTGCCGGTGGGCCGGCTCGCCGAACTGCTCGCCGTACTGCTCGCCGCCCCGCTGGCCGTCCTCGTCGTGACCGCGACGCGGCGCGGCGCACCGGCGGCGGCCCTGCGTCACCAGGCGGAGGACTGAATGCCGTTCACCGACTCCTGGCTGCGGACGCGGCTGCGCGCCGCCCCGCTGGGCGCCCTCGCGCTGGCCGCGCTCGTCCTGGTCACCGCCTTCCTCGCCGCCGCCCTGCCGCGCGCTGTCGACCGCTACGAGGACAGCGCGCTGCGGCGGGCCGTCTCCGGCGCGGCGCCGCGTGACCGCGGTCTGTCGCTGGCCGACGACTACCGCACCTCCGACGACCCGGGCGCCGACGACAGGCTGGCCCCCGCCACGCTGGACCGCGAGGAGCGGGAATTCCGCGCCCTGCTGCACCCGCCGCTGCGTATTGCGACGGACGAGGTCGTACAGGGTGTGCGGTCCGGCGCCGAGGCCGAGGTCCCCGACCCCGAACTGCCCCGCACCTCCTCGCACGCGCCCGGCGCCGACCTGGTGGCGCAGGCGGGCCTGGCCGACCACGTCAGGGTGGTGTCGGGCCGGCTGCCCCGGCCCGGGTCCGACGGCCCTCCGGCCCTCGCGCTGGACGGCGTGGTGACCGAGAAGACCGCGCAGGTGCTGCATCTGAAGGTCGGCCAGACCGTCCATCTGACGAAGTTCGGCGCGACGCCGCTATCGGTCCTGATCAGCGGCATCGTGGCGCCGCGCGACCCGGCGGCCGGCTACTGGACCATGGACGACGACCTGCTCGCCCCGCTGGTCAGCTTCCCGCCGCACCTGATGATCTCCCCGCCTGAGACGTACTGGCACTTCACGGTGCTGATCGACCGCACCGCGGCACGCTCCATCCCGCTGCTGGGCACGGGCGCGACGATGTACTGGCACCACCCGCTGGCAGCCGCGCGGCTGACCGGGCACGACGTGCCCGCGCTACAGGCGGAACTGGCCGCCCTCGGCAATGGCCCGCTGGCGACGCAGTTGACCACGTCCGCCAAGTCGCCGTCGCTGCACACGGTCGCCGGGGTCACCACCGTCCTGAGCACCTTCGCCGCCGACCGCACGGCCGCGCAGCCGCTGGTGCTCATCGCGGCCGTCGGCGTGGGCACCACGGCCCTGGCGGTGCTGCTCATGGCGGCGGGCCTGGCCGCCGACCGCAGGCGCGGCGAGATCGCGCTGCTGCGCTCCCGCGGCGGCTCGCTGCGCGGCATCTTCCGGCGGCTGGTCACCGAGACCGCGGCGGCGGCCGTGCCCGCGGGGGCCGCCGGCACGCTGCTCGCGCTGCTGGTGCTGCCCACCGGGCGGTACGCGACGTCGCTGGCGCTGGGCGCGCTGGTCACCGCCGCGGGGGCGCTGGCGATGCCGCTGCGGGCCACGCTGCGCGTACGGCGGCCCCGCCCGGCGGAACGCGAGGACCTCGTGGCGCTGCGGCCCTCGCGGCGGCGCCTGGTGCTGGAACTGACGGTGACGGTGCTCGTGGTCGGCGCGGTGACCGCGCTGCGGCGGCGGGGTACGGCCGACGGCGCCGATCCCTTCCTGGCCACGGCGCCGGTCCTGGTCGCGGTGGCCGCCGCGCTGGTGCTGCTGCGGCTCTACCCGCTGCCGCTGCGCCGGCTGGCCCGTCCGGCGGCGCGGCTGCGGGGCGCGGTGACGCACCTGGGGCTGGCCAGGGCGGGGCGGGCCTCCTCCGGTGGACAACTGCCCCTGCTCGCGCTGCTGGTGGCGCTGACGGTGGCGTCCTTCGGCGGCTCGGTGCTGGCCGGTATCAGCCACGGCAGGGACCGGGCCGCCGCGATGGCGGTCGGCGCGGACGCCCGCGTCGACTCCTCCTTCCCGCTGGACGCCGAACTGCCGGCCGCCGTCGCGAAGGTGCCGGGCGTGGGCGAGGTGGCCGCGGTCCGGATCGAGCCGCATGCCGCCAACCAGGACATCCCGCTGAATTTCGCGCTGCTGATCGTCGACGACCCGGCCGTATACGCCCGTATGACGCGTTCTGCGGGGATGCCGGCCTTCCCCGCGGACGCGCTCGGGGCGCGGGTCGCCGCGGGCTCGCACGGCCCGCTTCCCGCGGTCGTCTCGCCGAACATCGCCGCCCTGCTCGGCGGCAGCCGGAAGCCGGTCGAGACCGGCGTCGGCATCAGCGACATCCGCTCCGCGGCGACCCTGCGGTCCACCCCCGCGGTCGCCGAAGGCGAGTTCGTCATCGTCTCCGGGCGGCAGCTGCACACGCAGCACCCGCGGCTCGCCGTGTACCCGCAGTACGGAGGCCCGACGCTGCTGCTGGCCGCCGCCGCACCGGGGCAGCACATCGACGGCGCCGCGCTGCGCTCGGTCACCGCACGCGGCAGCAGCCCGGCCGCGGTGCTGCTGCGCAGCGAGCAGCGGGCGGCGATGTCCGACAGCCGGTTGCAGAAAGGCGCCCGCGGCCTCTATCTGGCGGCGGTCGCCGCCGGGGCCGGTTACAGCGTGCTGGCGCTGCTGCTGTCGCTGATGGCCGCGGCACCCGGCCGGCTCGCGCTGCTGGCCAGGCTGCGCACGATGGGGATGACCCGGCGGCAGTCCCGGCGCCTGGTGCTGCTGGAGATGCTGCCGCAGGTCCTGCTCGCGGCGGTCGGCGGGGTACTGGTCGGCCTCGCCGTCATCCCGCTGCTCGGCCCCGGCATCGACCTGGCCGCCCTCACCTTCGGCGGCGGCGGGCCCGCGGTGGCGTCGTCACCCGGCGCCGGTGTCGGGCTGCGCGCCGACCCCTGGTCCCTCGCCCTGCCCTCGGCCGGCCTGCTGCTGCTCGCCTGCGCGGTGCTGCTCGGCCAGGCCTGGGCGAGCGGGCGACGCCACGAAAGCACCGAGTTGAGAGCGGGTGACCGGACGACATGAGCGGACACGGGACGGCGGAGGGGCCGGGCGCCGGCACTCCTGGCAGCGGGTCCCCGGGCGCTTCCGGCAGCGGGTCCTCCGGCGGCCCCGGCCGCGGGTCCGTACCTGCCGGCGGATCCGTACCCGCTCCGAGCAGTCTCGCGGAGCTGGAGCGGCAGGTCGCCGAGCGGCGCGACGGGCCCGCGTACGGCCAGGACTCGCTGATCAGCTGTGACCGGCTGGTGCGGATCTTCACCGCCGACGGGGTGGAGGTGCAGGCCCTGCAGGGCCTCGACCTGCTCGTCGCCAAGGGCGAACTGATGGCGCTGGTCGGGGCGTCGGGCAGCGGCAAGTCCACGCTGCTCAACATCCTGGCCGGGCTCGACGTCCCGACCGCCGGCGCGGCCTCGGTCGGCGGCTACGACCTGCTGGCCATGGACGCCAAGTCCCGGCTCCGCTATCGCCGGGAGGTCGTCGGCTTCATCTGGCAGCAGACCTCGCGCAATCTGCTGCCGTATCTGACCGCCGCCCAGAACGTCGTCCTGCCCATGCAGTTGTCCGGCCGCGGCGGGCTGCGGCACAAGCGGCAGCGGGCCGCCCGCGCCACGGAACTCCTCGGCATCCTCGGCGTCTCCCACTGCCACGACCGGCACCCGGGCCAGATGTCGGGCGGCGAGCAGCAGCGGGCCGCCATCGCGGTCGCCCTGGCCAACGACCCGGCGGTCGTCCTGGCCGACGAGCCCACCGGCGAACTGGACTCCGCCACCGCCGAACACGTCTTCGGCGCCTTCCGCACCGCCAACGAGCAGTTGGGCACCACCGTCGTGGTCGTCACCCACGACCAGTCCGTCGCAGACGCCGTGCACCGCACGGTCGCCATCCGGGACGGCCGCACCGCCTCCGAGGTGGTCCGGCGCACCGAGATCGACGAACACGGCCAGGAGTCGGTGGTGGCCCGCGAATACGCCACCGTCGACCGGGCAGGGCGGCTCCAGCTCCCCCGCGACTACGCCGAGGCGCTGGCCATCCGCCGCCGCGTCCTGCTGGAACTCCAGCCGGACCACATCACCGTCCGCCCCGACGACCATCCGGCCGAGCGGCAGGACTGACGCGCGGGCGTCGGGCCGGGAGGAAGGCCGTGCCGACGGGTCGGTCGCCCGGGGACAGGCCGGGCCGGGGCCAGGCGTGCGGAAACGTCAGGCGGGCGAGAAGCTCAGCCCCGCAGCGGGCGACTCGCGCCGTACCGCCACCGAGCCGTATTCGGTACGCAGCCGCGTCCACGGTCCCGCCGCCAGCAGTGCGACGGTGTCGTCGCCGTCCCCGCGCAGGAAGCCCAGCGCGTGGGCAGCGTGGACCACGCGCAGCGTCGTGCCCTGGTAAGGCCGCGTCCACAGCTCCTCCGCGAGCGCGTCCAGCACCGCCCGGGTCCGCTGCTGCTGCGGCAGCCGCTCGGTACGTGCCCGGAATTCCGCTACGGCCTCGACCGCCGCCTTGCGGACCTGCCCCGGGTCGAACTCCGCCTCCCGGCGCCATCCGCCGCGCGGCGGCAGCAGCCCGGCCCAGGCAGGACCGGTGACGGACGGCGGCAGTTCGAATCCCCCGGCTGCCGCCGACACCGCTTCGAGCAGTTGCCCGGCCGACACCGTGGCGTCGACCGCGTCGGCCACCGCGGCGGAACCGCGCAGCGCGACGCTGCGCACGGCGAGCACGCCGCCGAACGGCGGGTGCCCGAAAACGCCGAGCGCCGGCTCGTCGCGCGCGGACCGCAGCCGCACCACGGCCGCCTTGTCCCAGCGCACCAGCCGCCCGAGGAAGGCGGCCAGATCCGCCGCCTCCCCCGCGGTGTCGCAGCCTCCGCCGCCGTCGTGGCCTTCGTGGCGTTCTCGGCGCTCCTGCCCGAGTGCCAGCCGGACTGCGGTCATACGGCGACGGCTCCGTCGTCGCGGTACAGCTCCAGGAAGGACCGCTCCTCGGCCGTGATCCGCCGCGGCCTGGCCGCGGCCAGGTTGTACGGCACCACGACGGTCGAGGCCCGGGCATAGACCGTCTGCTCGTCCTTGACCTCGTAGCGGACCGTCATGGACGCCGCCGAGATGTCGGTCACCCACGTCTCGACGTCCACCGGCTCGTGCCGGTGGACCAGCGGCCGCAGATAGTCGATCTCGTGCCGCGCCACGACCGAGCCGCCGGTGAACGACGCGCTCCCCTCGCCCGGCGCCAGGCGGAACATGAAGTCGATCCTGGCCTCTTCCAGATACCGCAGGAAGGTCACGTTGTTGACATGGCCGAAGGCGTCCATATCCGCCCAGCGCAGTGGGCAGCGGAAGATGTGCCGCGCCATCAGCCGCGCGTCAGCTTCTTGTACGTGGCGCGGTGCGGCCTGGCCGCGTCGGCTCCGAGCCGCTCGACCTTGTTCTTCTCGTAGGACTCGAAGTTGCCCTCGAACCAGAACCACTTCGAGTTGCCTTCGTAGGCCAGGATGTGGGTGGCCACCCGGTCGAGGAACCACCGGTCGTGGGAGACGACCACGGCCGCACCGGGGAATTCCAGCAGCGCGTTCTCCAGCGACGACAGGGTCTCGACGTCGAGGTCGTTGGTCGGTTCGTCGAGCAGCAGCAGGTTGCCGCCCTGCTTGAGGGTGAGCGCCAGGTTCAGCCGGTTGCGCTCACCGCCGGACAGCACTCCCGACGGCTTCTGCTGGTCGGGGCCCTTGAAGCCGAACGCCGACACATAGGCGCGCGACGGCATCTCGACCTGGCCGACGTTGATGTAGTCCAGGCCGTCGGAGACGACCTCCCACAGCGTCTTCTTCGGGTCGATGTTGGCCCGGTTCTGGTCGACGTAGGAGATCTTCACGGTCTCGCCGACCTTGATGACGCCGGAGTCCGGGTCCTCCAGCCCCTGGAGCATCTTGAACAGCGTGGTCTTGCCGGCGCCGTTGGGGCCGATGACGCCCACGATGCCGTTGCGCGGGAGGGTGAACGACAGGTCGTCGATCAGCACCTTGTCGCCGAACGCCTTTGACAGGTGCTGGACCTCGACCACGATGGCGCCCAGCCGCGGACCCGGCGGGATCTGGATCTCCTCGAAGTCCAGCTTCCGCATCTTGTCGGCCTCGGCCGCCATCTCCTCGTAGCGCGCCAGGCGTGCCTTGGACTTGGCCTGCCGCCCCTTGGCGTTGGAGCGGACCCAGTCCAGCTCCTCCTTGAGCCGCTTGGCCCGCTTGGCGTCCTTCTGACCCTCGACCTTGAGCCGCGACGCCTTGTTCTCCAGGTACGTCGAGTAGTTGCCCTCGTACGGGATCGCCCGGCCGCGGTCCAGCTCCAGGATCCACTGCGCCACGTTGTCGAGGAAGTACCGGTCGTGGGTGACGGCGACGACGGTGCCGGCGTACTTGGCCAGGTGCTGCTCCAGCCACTGCACGGACTCGGCGTCCAGGTGGTTGGTGGGCTCGTCGAGCAGCAGCAGGTCGGGCGCTTCGAGCAGCAGCTTGCACAGCGCCACCCGGCGCTTCTCGCCGCCGGACAGCGTGGTCACCTGCCAGTCGCCGGGCGGGCAGCCCAGCGCGTCCATCGCCTGCTCCAGCTGCGCGTCCAGGTCCCACGCGTTCGAGTGGTCCAGCTTCTCCTGGAGCCTGCCCATCTCGTCCAGCAGGGCGTCGGAGTAGTCCGTCGCCATCAGTTCCGCGATCTCGTTGAACCGGTCCAGCTGCGCCTTGATCTCGGCGACCCCGTCCTGCACGTTCTCCAGCACGGTCTTGGACTCGTCCAGCGGCGGCTCCTGCAGGAGCATGCCGACGCTGAACCCGGGCGACAGGAACGCATCGCCGTTCGACGGATGCTCAAGGCCCGCCATGATCTTGAGCACGGTGGACTTACCGGCACCGTTCGGGCCGACCACACCGATCTTCGCGCCCGGCAGGAAGCTCAGCGTCACATCATCGAGGATGACCTTGTCGCCGTGCGCCTTGCGCGTCTTGCGCATCGTGTAGATGTACTCAGCCAAGAGAAACCGTCCGGCAGATCGAGAAGGGCCAATGTGCGGCTCCGCCGCGTGAGGGCAGATACACCCCATCTTGCCGTACGTCCACCCCTGCGGGCGAATGGCTACGTCAGCCCCTCCCCCGGCCCGCTGCCGGTAGCCGCCTGCCGTCATCGGCCGGCCCCGCGGAACAGGTCGAGCGCGTGTGCGCGATGGCCCGCGACCGCCGCTCCGGGAGGTCTCCTGAGCCGGCCCCTCACCGACGGGAACCGCCGGTGAGGGGCCGCTTCACGTCCCGGCTCGGAGGAGGAACACCGTGCCGTAGTTCCGCCCATGGGGGCGGACGGGTCCCGGCGCCGGGAGCGGGGGCGCCGGGACCCGATGGATCACTGCGCGGAGGTCGCGCTCTTCTTGCGGCGGAAGAAGAACACCGCACCGCCACCGAGGACAACCAGGGCGACCGCTATGCCCGCGATCATCGGTGTGGAGCTGCTGCTACCGGTCGCGGCCAGGTTCTGGTCGCTGCCGGCCGGGCTCGGCCGGTTCGCCGGAGGTGTCGGCGCGGCCGTGGCGCTCTTGCAGTCCAGCACACCCTCGAACGACTTCACCGACTTGTCGGGCAGGGTGATGTCGATCTTGTAGTGCTGGTCCTCGGCTACCGGGACCGTCACGGTCTTCGACGCGCCCGGGGCGACGCTGTAGTCCTTGCCGCCCAGGGCGAAGGTCAGGTCCTCGTCGCCCTTGTTGGCTGCGGTGACGTCGACGCCGCCCTTGGCGCAGTTCACCGCGGCGCTCACCGCGGGTATCGGGCCCTTCTTCGCCCACGTGACCGTGGCCTGCGCGGTCAGCGGGGTGGTGTCGGAGCCGGCCAGGATCTGGGTCTGGCTCGCGGCGTCGTTGGCACCGAAACCGATGAAGGCGCGGCCGATCGGCACCGTGGTGGTGGCGGTCACCTTGACCGCCGCGTTGCCGTCCTTGGTGCCCGCGGGGACGTCGAAGTAGAGCTTGCTGCCGTCCTTCGCCGTGGTCACCGTCTTGCCGTCGGCGTCCACCAGCTTGACGCCCGCGGTGTCGGGAGTGATTTCCGCCGCCGCGGAGTCCGCGTTGGTGTGCACGGTCACCGGACCGATGCGGTCACCGGACTTGCCCGACACCGACGGCGGGTCCAGGGTCAGCGACGCGTCCGGCTCGGCGACCGCGACGGCCGTGTGGGACAGGTAGTCGGCCAGCTGCTCGGCCGCCGGGTCGTTCGCCTTGGCGGTCGGGTCGTCCGAGAGGCGCCAGATGGCGACCTGGGTGCCGGCGGCGGCGGTCTTCTTGGTCAGCGGCCCGGCACCGGCGGTCTTGGCCAGCCCGTCGAGGTCATCGACCTGCGGGAACGAGTGGTTGAGTATCCACGCGATCTTCCCGGCGTTGGCCCGGTTCTTGCCCTCCTGGTAGAGCGACGTCGCACTCCAGGGCACCTCCTGGTACTGGGCGTCCGGCTTGGTCGTGTTGAACAGGTCGATGCAGTACGAGTAGATGCTCTTGCCACCGCCGAGGTCCATCTTGAACAGACCGGCCGGCTCGTGGTCGTTCGTCTTGCCGTCCTTGGTGGCGACCGTGGCGAGGTCCGCGAGATCGCCCTGGATGCCGCTCAGGACGGCGGTCGCACCGCTGGACGACGGTGTCGTGTCGTCCGCGACCGCGCTCCCGGCGCCCGCGACGGCGCCCGCCGCGAGCAGGCCGGTGGCGATACCGGCCGCCGCGAGGCGGGCAGCGCTCCGCCTGTAGGTGTTGAACATGGATTTCCCCTCCGGGCGAGGCGTGTCGTTGAAAAGAGGGTCGCCTCGCCTGCAGCTCCGAGCCCCCGTATGTCAATGCCGAAATCCTAGGAACCACGCGCACCAGGAGCACCGAAAGGGTCACCGCCCACCCTTTTCGCATCCCAATCGTTACCCACTTGCGCACATGTTTCCGTAATTGTCGACAAGTCCCCGGCATAATTATTCCGTGGAAATACCGTTGAATACGGATACCGCACGGATTCAGGACATCGCCGCCGCGGCGACCGGTGGCGGAGCGGCCGGCTCCGGCAGGGTCGCGGGCGGCGCCGACGTCCGACTGAACCGTGTGGTGCCGCGCGCCAGATCGTGGCCGACGGCCACTGCCTCGATCTCCGCGGCGGTAAAGCGGCGCCCGTCACGCTCGTCCTCGCGGATTTTCAACCGCCCCTGCACGACGAGCGGTTCGCCCAGCCCCACCGACTCCTTCACGTGCCCCGCAAGCGTGCGCCAGGCACGCACCGTGTAGAAGCTGGTGGCGCTGTCCGTCCACGCCCCGCGCTCCGAGTCCCACCGGCGCGCGGTGGTGGCCAGCCGGAAGCGGGTGACCCCCACACCGGTGGCAGTCGTGTACATCTCGGGCTCCGTCGCCACGTTTCCTACGACGGTCACCAGGGTCTCGTTCATCGCACGGTCCTCACTTTCCGCGGCGCCCCGCGGTGGGACGCTCTGAGAACATCGTGCACCAAATCGGGATGGTCAAGGAAAGACCATCCCGAATCTGTGGATAACCTGGCGCCTGTGGATAACCGCGTCACCCGGACGAGTGAGAATGGGATTGCGCGGAGTGGGAATTGCGTGCGTGCGGCGCGCGCGGAGAGGTATCTGCGACCACCGCGAACTGCTCGCGCACCTCGCGATAGCGCATCAGCTCCGCCGCGACCGGTTCGAGCACCCGGGCCCTGCCGCAGTCGGCGGCGGCGTCCCGCAGCCGGCGCTCGGCAGCCTGGCCGTATCGGCGGGCCGGACCGCGGGCGGCCATCCTGCAGCCCGCCGAGACCAGCGGGCCGCCGATCCCACCGGCCGCGATCATCACCACCGGCACCCACCAGGTGAGTTCGATCGAACCGACCGCGCGCACGATCAGGCACACCGCGCCCGCGACCGCCAGCGCCATCAGCAGCCACTGCACGCCATGGGCGGCCGGCCACCAGCCGGGCCGCTCCGGCGGGCCGGGCTCGGCCCGTCTCGCCGCGCCGTCAAGCGCCACCGGCAGGCCCTCCCCGCCGCGCTGGGCCGCGTCACGCACCGCCTGGGCCCAGGGCGCGGGCAGCCCCCGGGCGGCGTCGGCGGCCAGGCCGCGCACGGCTTCCCCGACCAGCGGCCGGGAGGCCACCGGGCCCGCGAAGCCGACCGTGCTCCCCGGTCCGCTGCGCCGTACGGGTGAAGTCGGCGTTTCCCGGGATCCGGGGGAACCGGCACCCGCGCCGGTCCGTTCTCCCATCAACCGCCCCCACGGTGTGCCGCACGCCTCACGAGCGGCAGCCGCCCAGTCCCGTTCCGCCGACCGACCCGCTCCGGCCGCACCCACCGCGTCCGCCAGCCGGTCGACGAATTCCTCCCGCGCCGGATCGGTGAGCCCGGCGCCGCCCTCTCCCACATAGAGCGGGCGCAGCCGACTCGCCGTGAGGTCCATGTCGGCAGCCAGCCGGCGGCCGGCCGCGGTGCGTTCGGCGACGATCTGGACCAGCACAGCGCGCAGATCGGGCACGCCATGCCCGGTGAGCGCGGAGGTCGCCAGCACCACCGCACCGGCCTCACCGTGCTCGCCCACCGCGAGGCCGTCCTCGTCCAGCAGTCTCCGCAGGTCGTCCAGGACCAGGTCTGCCGAGTCCCCCGGCAGCCGGTCCACCTGATTGAGCACCAGCACCGTCACATCGGCATGCCCGGAAAGGGGGCGCAGATAGCGTTCATGCAGCGCCGCGTCGGCGTATTTCTCGGGGTCGAGCACCCAGACGACAACATCGACGAGGTGCAGCAGCCGGTCCACCTGCGCACGGTGGCCGGGCGCGGCGGAGTCGTGGTCGGGCAGGTCGATCAGCACCAGCCCGTCCAGGCTCGTCCCGCCGGCCGGAGTGCCCCCGGCGCACTCACCACCGGCGCCGTCAAGCCGTGAACCGGCCGGACAGCCGCCATCGCCGACCGGAAGGGCGGCGGACCCTTCGAAGTCACCGCCCGCGGGTCCCGCGTCCCACGGATCCGCACCGCCCGCAGCGTCCATGACGGTGTCCCGGAATCCGCCGGTGCCGAAGTCCGCGCTCCCGGCGGCCGTGTCACCACCGCCCGTGCCACCGGTCGGCGCGGGGATCCGGGCGCTCCGCAGGGTGTAGCGGTCCTGTGGGGCGACGCCCAGCCGGTCCAGCAGTCCGGCAGCCCGCTCGGGTTGCCAGGCGCAGGCGACCGGTCGGGCCGTGGTGGGCCGGCGCGTGCCGGTCTCGGACAGTGGAAGTCCGGCCAGCGCGTTGAAGAGGGCCGACTTGCCGCTGCCAGTGGCACCCGCCAGCGCCACCACGGTGTGTTCGACTGAGAGCCGCCGACGCTCGCCGATGCGTTCCAGCAGCTCACCGGTCTCGGCAAGGGCGTCGGGGTTGATCCGGGTCCTGGACAGGCCGAGCAGTTCGCCGAGCGCGTCCACCCGCGCGCCCAGCGGATCGACCGCCGTGCCGCCGGTGGTGGCTCCGGGCTGCTTCCCGGGTCCTGAGCCCGAGTCCGGGCCGGAGAAGTCGGCAGCGGGGCGGCCTCGTCCCGGCTCCGGGGTCGCAGCCGGCATGTCAGTGGTAGTCGAGCGCACCCGGGATCACCTCTCCTTTTGCAGTAGGGACAGCGCGGAGATCAGCGAGGCCTGCTGCCCGGATGTGACGTCGAAGCCGTCGACGGGCGCGAGTCTGCGGTCGCGTTCGCCGTCGAGCAGTCCGGCGACGGCGTCGGCGAGCCGGTCGCGAGCCGCGTCGCGCATGCGCAGGGCGGCGTGGGCCCCGATGGTCTCGGCGAGGCGTTCCCCCGCGGTGCGCCCGCGCCGGCCGCCGAGCAGCGCGGTGGTCAGCAGGGCTGCGACGTGCTCCGGGTCGGCGCTGGGGCGTTCGGTGTCGCGGGCGGCCCGCAGGTGGGCGTGGGCGAGATCGGTGACGGCGCGGCGCCAGCGGCGCACGCCCTTGTCGATCCGGGCGGCGACGGCCACCCGGTCGCGATCCGGGCGGTAGGCGGGTTCGTCGAGCAGCGCGGCGCCCGCCGGGTCGCGCTGCCAGATGTCGGCGATGCGCTCGTCCGCTGCGTCGGTCTCGGTGCGCAGCAGCGCGGCCAGTTCCTCGGCGAGAGCGAACTGGAGGGTGTCGGCGCCGCAGGCGGGGTAGCCCCGCCAGTGGGCCAGCGCCTCACCGGCGAGCATGGCGCCCGCGCGGACGGCGGCGTCGATGTGCTCGGCGGCCAGTTCGTAGGCGTCCTCTGCGGCGCGGGCCAGCCGCACGGCCGCGGCGTGCTGAGCCGCGGACGCGGCGGCCAGGGAGGGCAGCCGACTGCCCAGCGAGTTGAGGACACCCGCGGCTGTGCGGCGGGCGGCGTGCTGGCGGGCCGCGGGGTCCTGGGCGCAGTGCGTGAGCCATTCGCGCAGCCCGGCGACGGTGGTCTGCGGCAGCAGGCCCCCGCCGCCAGCCGACTCGGGCAGTTCCGGGACGGTGAAGCGCGGTACGTCGCCGAGGCCCGCCTTGGCCAGCAGCGCGGCGTAGTGCCTGCTGACGTCGTCGGCGATCTGGTGGGGGACTCGGTCGAGGACGGTGGCGAGGGTGACGTCGTATTCCTTGGCGGTCCGCAGCAGGTGCCAGGGCAGCGCGTCGGCGTAACGGGCGGCGGTGGTGACCAGGATCCAGATGTCGGCCGCGCAGATGAGTTCGGCGGCGAGTTCACGATTGCGGGTGACGAGGGAGTCGATGTCGGGGGCGTCGAGGAGGGCGAGGCCTCGCGGGAGGGAGTCGTCGCACTCCAGCCGGAGTTCGGCCCGGGCGGGCTCGCTGCGGTCAGGGGCGTCGTCGTCGCCCCTGACCCGCTGACGCACGGCCCAGGCGCGGATCAGGCCGGGCAGGACACGCGGGTCGGCGAACCAGGCGCGGTCCTCCGGGTGGCAGACCAGCACCGGCGTGCGGGTGGTGGGACGCAGCACACCGGATTCGCTGACACGACGGCTGATAAGAGAGTTGACAAGCGTCGACTTACCCGCTCCTGTCGACCCGCCGACCACCGCGAGCAACGGCGCCTCGGGTGCCGTGAGCCGGGGTACGAGGTAGTCGTCGAGTTGGGTCAGCAGTTCCTGGCGGGTGCGGCGGGCCCGGCCCGCTCCGGACAGCGGGAAGGGGAAGCAGGCGGCGTCGACGCGGTCACGCAGCGCGGACAGCGCGTCGATCAACTCTGGCCGTACGTCCAAGATCGCCACGTCGGCAGAATGCCCCATATTGGAGCATTTACGAAGCGTATTTTGGGTAATTGGCCCCATTCAGCCCGGATAGCGGTCAACCGGCGGCGGGCGGTCCGGCCCCGGCAGCGCGACCCGGGACGACCCGGCAACACCTGCGGAAAGGCCGCGCAAAGGTCACAAGAAGGTCTGCAGAACGCCGCGGAACCGCTGGTCGGCGGTGTCGCATGAGGCTCAGGAGCCAGAATGAGCCACCGGCATAACGAGTGCACAACAGCAGTGTTGCGACCCGTCAAAAGCGATGCGACTTCCGCGCCTGCCTGCGATTATCGGACCGCTTCACCGAACCTCCACAACGTGTCACGCGGGTGAAGCAGACGGCAGCACGGACGCGGCGCCCTATCCTTGACCTCGGTACAGGTCACGGAACCAGCCAGGGGCGAAGACAGCCGCGACCACTGTCCGGCCCCCGTAGCTCAGCGGATAGAGCAGGTGCCTTCTAAGCACTTGGCCGCAGGTTCGAGTCCTGCCGGGGGCGCACACACGCGGCCGACGACCCATCGGGGCGTCGGCCGCCACCGGTCGGCTGCACCAGCCCCTCGCCCGAAGACCACCGAAAACGCGGGTCGCCTGGAATGTAGCGGGGCCCGCGTAGCGACCGTGTAAGGACCGCTCCGCCGCAATCGGCATACCTCCACCCCGCCGCACCGGGATTTCTTACGGAGCCGGGACAGTGAGGCGATACGCCCGTTTCATCCCGACAATGGCATGATGCGCGAGTTAGCGTGGCGATCAGCCCGGCAGCAGTTCCCTGCGCCGCCAACTGCTGTGACCTATAAGGCAGTTGGCGGCTTCCTCGGCATGCCGGGCACCCTCGATGAACCTCCTGACCTGCATGAGGAGATCAAGCATGCCGTCGTCCAACGTCCGCAAGACCCGCCCGGGCCGTGCCGCCCGCGCCACCGCCGTCGGCGCCGCGGTGGTTGCCGCAGCCGCCGTACTCGCGGCTCCCTCCGCGAGCGCGGCCACCCCCCGGCACGCCACCGCCCGGGACAGCGCCCCTGTCTTAGTCCAGAGCGACAACGCCAGGGCGAACACCGTCGTGGCGTACCACCGCAACCCCGACGGTTCGCTCGACCGCCGCGGGGTCTACGCCACCGGCGGCCGGGGCGGCGTCCTCGACGGCTCGGTCGTCGACCACCTCGCCTCGCAGGGCTCGCTCGGCTACGACCGCGAGCACCGGCTGCTCTACGCGGTCAACGCGGGCAGCGACACCGTCACCGTCTTCGCGGTCCGCGGCGACCGGTTGCGGCGCCTCCAGGTGCTCCCCTCCGGCGGCGACTTCCCGGTCAGCGTGGCCGCGCACGGTGACCAGGTGTACGTCCTGAACGCCCGCGGCGGCGGGTCGGTCCAGGGCTACGTGTGGAACAGCGGGCGGCTGGTGCAGGTGCCCGGCAGGCGCCGCGACCTCCGTCTCGCGGTGGCCTCACCGGAATTCACCCACACCCCCGGCCAGGTCGGCTTCACCCCGGACGGCTCGCAGCTGATCGTCACCACCAAGGCTGCGGCCAACACCATCGACGTCTTCCCGCTCACGCCGTCCGGCGCCCCCGCCGCGCACCCGGTCGTCACCTCGACCCCCGACGCGGTGCCGTTCGGCTTCGCCTTCGACCGCGCGGGGCGCCTCCAGGTCACCGAGGCGGGGCCGAACGCGGTGGCCACCTTCGCCGTCCACCGTGACGGCACCCTGCGCCGGCTCGGCCAGGTGGCCACCGGGCAGATGGCGACCTGCTGGGTGGTCTCGACCGGAGACCACCTCTACGCGTCCAACGCGGGCAGCACGACCCTGTCCGGCTACCGGGTGGAGCCGCGCGGCCCGCTGACCTCGCTCGGCACCACCCCGACCCACGGCGGCACGGTGGACGCCGCCGCGTCCTCCGACGGCCGCGACGTCTATGTGCAGACCGGCGCCCAGGGCATCGTGGACGAATTCCGCGTCGGTCACGACGGCTCGCTCACCCGGATCGGATCGGTCACCGTGCCCGGCGCGGTCGGCGGCGAAGGCATCGCAGCCGGCTGACGCACGACGCCTGGCGGCCCGCGGGCCGCCACCCGTCCGGGGAGATACACGCAGCGCCCCCACAGCCTCGCCATTCCCGCCCGCCACACTGGTCGGTCGGGGGTGGCGAGGTTTGTTCAAGTCGTACGAGTCTCTTATGGGGTTGTGAGATGGTGTGCGCCGTAGCCACCTCTGCCGGACTGCAGGTACGGCGGCCTGTACAACGACGGCCGCCCGGCAGTCATGTCGCAGCCATGGGGTAGTTTTTCTCTCTCCGCGTGCTATCGATGCGAGGATCGTTTGCGTATGGATTCCACACTCCCCGGGGCCACGTCGGCCGCGTCGGCGGCACGGCGGCGGAGGCGGCTGAACCACAGGATCAGGGACGGGCTGCGCGATCTGAACGTCCAGCTGGCGTTGCTGAACCACCAGATCGGTATGCAGCTCGATCTGCGCGACGCCGACCTGGAATGCCTGGACCTGATCAGCCGGTACGGACCGATCGGTCCGACTGCCCTTGCCAAACGCGCCGGCATGCACCCCGCCACCCTGACCGGCGTGCTCGACCGGCTGGAGCGCGGCAACTGGGTCGTGCGCACCCCGAATCCGACCGACCGCCGGGCCGTCCTGGTGCAGGTCGTCAAGGAGCGCGCGGCCGAGGTGACATATCTCTTCTCCGGGCTGAACACCGCGGTCGACGGGATCTGCGCCGAGTACGACGACGACGAGCTGGTGCTGATCGCCGACTTCCTGCTGCGCACGGCACGCGCCGGGCGGATCGCCACCGACGAACTGGCCGACAGCTGACGCCCCGCACCGAGCGGTCGGTGCGGATGTCACATCTCACTGTGGTCCTCCATCTCAGTTGAACAAGCGCGTTCAACGAGGAGGCCACGTATGTCCGACGACCCCGCCGAACTGCCGGAGGACTGCGTCGGCCCATGGCTGTGGGATCCGGCGGTCGACGACCCGCAGCAGCGGTCCCGGCCCGCCGCAGGTGACAGCGCGTGGCCGGAGACGCGGCCCGACTCGCTGTCGGCGGCGCTGCTGGTGGTGATGGAGACGCTGCCCCCGCTGGAGCGGGCGGTGTTCGTACTGAACGAGGTCTTCGGCTACCCGCACGCCGAGATCGCCGACATGCTGGGCCGCCCCCCTCACGCCGTCCGGCAGCTGGCGCACCGGGCACGCGAACACGTCCAGGCCCGCCGCCCGCACCACGCGCGCATCCGCGGTTCCGACGACGACTGACCGAGCAGCTCATCGCCGCCGTGATGGCCCGTGACCGGGGACGGCCGGCACCGCCGTCGCTCAGCACCTCCTTAGTGGCGTCTCCCGTGAGCGGTCGGTCATCTCGACCGCCCGACCGCACACTTGCCCGTTCGCGATATTTGTCACCGTTATGCGGGTTATTTGTCACAGAAGATCAACAAGCCCATGTGGCCTGCGCCCGCGCGTCGTTGGCCGGACGAGTGTGCTGACCGGCAGACACCCCGCGCCCGGAGGTAACAGACATGACGGACCGGACCCTGTGGTCGTACGCGGACATCGCGGCGCACATCCGCGTGCAGATCGACACCGTGCGCTCCTACCGCAAGCACGGGCACTTGCCCCATCCCGACCTGGTGGAAGGCGGTAAGCCCTACTGGTACGCGGACACCATCAGGGCGTGGAGCGCCCAGCGGCCGGGGAACCGCGGCCGCCGGGGTCCGGACTGACCGCCAGTTCCTGCTCGCCGGCTCGGGGTCCCGACGCTCACCGGAGCGCGGGGCCGCGACGGCCGTCCCGGAAACCTGCGGGCCGCCGCCCTCGGACATGCCGGACCGGTCGTGGAATCCGCGCAGCACCGGCGGCGCCCACCAGGTGGCTCTGCCGGTCAGCCGCATCACCGCGGGCACCAGCAGCGTACGGATCACCATCGCGTCCATCAGTACCGCCAGCGGGATGCCCAGTCCCGGCATCTTGGTATTGGTCACCCGGGACATCCCGACGCCGACCATCACCACGGCCAGGATGACCGCGGCGGCCGTGATCATTCCCCCGGTCCGGCGGAGCCCGAAGACGATGGACGCCTGCACCGGAAAGTCAGTGGCCGGAGCTACTTCTCGCGTCCTGCCGACGAGCAGCTGAACGTACCGTCGTGACCGTCCCGCGGCCCTGCGGGCGGTCCGATCTTCGATGCGCCGCCCTTGCCCTTGCCGGGCGGTGCGGCCGGTGGTCCCGTGAGCGGCGGACCGCCCTCACCGAGGAAGGAAGCCGCCACCACGGCCGAGGGCCGCGCTCCACCGGCGCCCTGACGGCGTTCCCTGGCCCGTGACGCCCATTGCGCGGCCATGCCGAGTCCGGCGACCAGCAGGGAGATGCCGAGCCCCAGGGAGAGTGCGTAGAAGGAATTCGACGCGGCCCGGCCGCTGATGTAGCCGGCGCCGACCGAATACGAGGCCCACACCGCCTCGGCCACGCCCGCACCGATCGCGTAGCGGCGCGCGGGATAACGCATGATGCCCGCCGCGAGGCCGCCGATCACCCGGCCGCTCGGCAGGAACCGCACCCCGATCACGAACGGCACACCATGCCGCTGTATGCGCTGCGCGGCCCAGCGCAGCAGCGCCTCACGGCGGGGCCTGCGGTGCATACGGCTCAGCACCCGGCCGCTGAGCGCCCGGCCCGACCGGTGCATCACCAAGTCGCCTAGCACCGCGCTGCCGGCTACCACGAGCAGCACCAGTGCGAGGTTGAGATGGCCTTCGGCGGCCATCACGCCGCCGGTCACAAGCAGCACGGAGTTGGGCACGAGCGGCGGGGCCGTGGTGGCGGCCAGCAGCGCGTACGCCCATATGACATGCCCACCTCTGAGGTACTCAGCGAGTCCGGAGGTGAAGTCAAGTGACGACACGCTCAGTGCAACGTCCATACCACCGCCCTTCTTCCCCTTCCCCTGCACTCAACGCTGACAGCGGCAAGCGGGGACGGCAAGCGGGTTCACGAGGGTTCAGCTGATTGACCGGAAAGGTCATCCTGAGGGTCCAGCAGGGCTACTCCTCAGGTAGTACGGCCCTACACGGGGTCGCCGCCCGGGGGATGCACCTGACCGGGCGAGGTTTCAACGGCCGAGGAGTTCGCCGCCGTTGCACTGGAGGATCTCGCCAGTGATGAAGCCCGCTTCCGGCGAGGCGAGGAAGAGCACCGCGGCAGCGACGTCCGCCGGGCGGCCGACCCGTCCGACCAGCGTGCGGCCCGCCCGCCGGGTCAACTCGGCGTCGTTGAGCCGCGAACCGAAGAACTCGGTGCCCGCGACCGTGCCGGGCGCCACGATGTTGCAGGTCACGCCCTGCGGGCCGAGCTGCGCGGCGAGCGAGTGGTTCCAGGCGTGCAGGGCCGCCTTCGAGGCGCCGTACGAGCCGCCGCCGCGCAGGGCGGCCACCGAGGTCACCGTCACCACCCTGCCGCTTTCCGTGGTGAACCGGTCACGCAGCGATTCGGTGATCAGGACCGCGGTGAGCACATTGCGCTCGAAATCACCGCGCCAGCGGGCCAGCACCCCGTGCGGTCCCGCACCGACGGCCAGCTCCCGGCTGCCGGCGTTGTTCACCAGCACGTCCACCCGCTCAGGCAGCTGTGAGAGCGCGGCCTCGACGTCGTCCGGGTCCGCCAGATCGCAGACCACCGGGGTGATGTCCAGCCCGCGCTCGGCCCTGATCTCGTCGACGGTGGCATGCAGCACCTCACGGCGGCGGCCGACGATCGTGACCCGGTGGCCGTCCTCGGCGAAGCGCACCGACACGGCCCTCCCGATGCCCGTGCCGCCACCGGTCACCACGATGTTGCGCACCGCTGCCGCGCTCTGTGCCATCTGCCCCGCCCCTCAAGAAGAGACAGCACGCTACGGGATCCGCCCGAACCGGCCGCGAGCGGGGTAGCCTGCGGAAACAGCCTTGGCGAAGAGACGTAGATCACATGGCGGAGAACGTAACCATTACAGTGGTTGGCGGGTCTTATGTCTTGAGCGCCGCGCTCCCGGCGGAGCCGGTGGGGGGCTGTAGGTCGGATCGTCTTGGGGGACGGTCCGGAACGCGTCGCCGGGGCGACACCCGGGGAGCTTGAGCGGCCCTCCCGGGCCGTTTTCGTCCCGGCAACGGCGCAGCCGCCAAAGACGCCCGGTCGGACCCGTGGGGGGATCCGTTCCGGGGAACGGGGAGCGCCCCGTGCCGGACCCGTGGGGGGATCCAGCGCGGGGCGCTTCCTTTACGTACGGGCGGCGCTTTGCGACCGCCTGCTTCAGCGGGCCTCGACCGAGACGTAGTCGCGGATCTCGACGCCCGTGTAGATCTGACGCGGGCGGCCGATCCGGGATCCGGGCTCCTTGATCATCTCGTGCCACTGGGCGATCCAGCCGGGCAGCCGGCCGATCGCGAACAGCACGGTGAACATGCTGGTCGGGAAGCCCATCGCGCGGTAGATCAGGCCGGTGTAGAAGTCCACGTTCGGGTAGAGCTTGCGCGACACGAAGTAGTCGTCGCTGAGGGCGTGCTCCTCCAGCTTGAGGGCAATGTCCAGCAGTTCGTCGGACTTGCCGAGCGCCGAGAGGACATCGTGCGCCGCCGCCTTGATGATCTTCGCCCGGGGGTCGAAGTTCTTGTAGACGCGGTGGCCGAAGCCCATCAGCTTGACGCCGTCCTCCTTGTTCTTCACCTTGCGGATGAAGGAGTCCACGTCGCCGCCGCTGGCCTGGATGCCCTCGAGCATCTCCAGCACGGACTGGTTGGCCCCGCCGTGCAGGGGGCCCCACAGCGCGCTGATGCCGGCCGAGATCGAGGCGAACTGGTTCGCCTGCGAGGAGCCCACCAGCCTGACCGTGGACGTCGAACAGTTCTGCTCGTGGTCCGCGTGCAGGATGAACAGCTTGTCCAGCGCGCTGACCACGACCGGGTCGAGCTGGTACTCCTCGGCCGGGACGGAGAAGGTCATCCGCAGGAAGTTCTCGACGTAGCCGAGGTCGTTGCGCGGGTACACCACCGGCTGCCCGACGGACTTCTTGTACGCGTACGCCGCGATCGTCGGCAGTTTGGCCAGCAGCCGGATCGTGGACAGGTGGCGCTGCTCGGGGTCGAACGGGTTGTGGCTGTCCTGGTAGAACGTCGACAGTGCGCTGACCACGGACGACAGCATCGCCATCGGGTGGGCGTCGCGTGGGAAGCCGTCGTAGAACCGTTTGACGTCTTCGTGCAGAAGGGTGTGCTGGGTGATCTGGCCCTTGAATTCCGCCAGCTGGTCGACCGTGGGCAGTTCGCCGTTGATCAGCAGATAAGCGGTCTCCAGGAACGTGCCGCGCTCGGCGAGCTGCTCGATCGGATAACCGCGGTAGCGGAGGATGCCCTCCTCGCCATCGAGGAATGTGATCGCGGACTTGTAGGCCGCGGTGTTGCCGTAGCCGCTGTCCAGCGTCACCAGGCCCGTATCGGCGCGCAGCTTGCCGATGTCGAAGCCCCTGTCGCCGACCGTGCTGTCAACCACCGGGTAACTGTGCTCGCTGTCCCCATACCGCAGTACTACAGAGTTGTCGCTCACGTCATCCCTCACCGACGGTTTTGCCTCTTCTTCGAGGTGCCCTGACTACGTCCACTGTCCCCCATTTGGCACGCGCGCGTGCACTCGGGGTCGGCCATCGGGCCGAAAAGTGGCACCGAGTGCCTATTTTGCGCCCCTGGACAGCCGGTGGTCGAGAGCTGTGAAGCGTCGGCCCGCCGAGACCGTACGCACCGCCTGCCCGATGGCCCGCCGTGAGCCAACCAGGACAACCAGACGCTTCGCCCTGGTCACAGCCGTGTAAAGCAGGTTGCGCTGCAGCATCATCCAGGCGCCCGTGGTGACGGGGATCACCACCGCCGGATATTCGCTGCCCTGCGAGCGGTGGATGGTCACCGCGTAGGCGTGGGCCAGCTCGTCCAGCTCGTCGAAGTCGTAGCCGATCTCCTCGTCCTCGTCGGTGTGCACGGTGAGCCGCTGCTCGACGGCGTCAAGGGCGGTGACCACGCCCACGGTGCCGTTGAAGACGCCGTTGGCACCCTTGTCGTAGTTGTTGCGGATCTGGGTGACCTTGTCGCCCACCCGGAAGGTCCGGCCGCCGAATCTGCGCTCGGGCAGGTCGGGACGGGCCGGGGTGACCGCCTGCTGGAGCAGGCCGTTGAGCGCGCCCGCGCCGGCCGGGCCGCGGTGCATCGGGGTGAGCACCTGGACGTCCCGCCGGGGGTCGAGGCCGAATCTGGCCGGGATACGACGGGCGACCACGTCCACGGTGAGGCGGCCCGCCTCCTCGGAATCCTCCTCGGCGAAGAGGAAGAAGTCGGGCAGGCCCTGGGTGACCGGGGGCAGCCCGGAATTGATCCGGTGCGCGTTGGTGACCACGCCGGACTGCTGCGCCTGGCGGAAGATCCGGGTCAGCCGTACGGCGGGCACCGGGCTGTCCGCCGCCAGCAGGTCGCGCAGCACCTCGCCCGCCCCGACGCTCGGCAACTGGTCCACATCCCCTACGAACAGCAGGTGAGCGCCCGGTGGCACCGCCTTGACGAGCTTGTTCGCCAGCAGCAGGTCCAGCATCGAGGCCTCGTCGACCACCACCAGGTCCGCGTCGAGCGGCCGGTCCCGGTCGTACGCCGCGTCCCCGCCGGGTTTCAGCTCCAGCAGCCGGTGCACGGTGGACGCCTCGGCGCCGGTCAGCTCCGACAGCCGCTTCGCCGCCCGCCCGGTGGGGGCCGCGAGCACCACCTTGGCCTTTTTCGCCCGGGCCAGCGTGACGACCGAGCGCACCGTGAAGGACTTCCCGCAGCCGGGACCGCCGGTGAGGACGGCGACCTTCTCGGTCAGCGCCAGCCGGACGGCCTGCTGCTGCTCGGCGGCGAGGTCGGCGCCGGTCTGCTCGGCCAGCCAGGCCAGCGCCTTGTCCCAGGCCACGTCCCGGAACGCGGCCAGCCGCTCCTCGGGGCCGTGCAGCAGCCGCGCCACCTGGGCGGCGAGTGATATCTCGGCGCGGTGGAAGGGCACCAGATAGACGGCCGTGACCGGCTCGCCGTCCCCGTCAGGGGCGGGCACGCTCTCGCGGACCACGCCCTCCTCCTCGGCCAGCTCGCCCAGGCAGTCGATCACCAGGCCGGTGTCCACCTGCAGCAGCTTCACCGCGTCGGCGATCAGGCGCTCCTGCGGCAGGTAGCAGTTGCCGTTGTCGGTCGCCTGCGACAGCGCGTACTGCAGGCCGGCCTTCACCCGCTCCGGGCTGTCGTGCGGTATTCCGACGGCCTGGGCGATCCGGTCGGCGGTGAGGAAGCCGATGCCCCACACGTCCGCTGCCAGGCGGTACGGCTGGTTCTTCACCACGGAGATCGACGCGTCGCCGTAGTTCTTGTAGATCCGGACCGCAATGGACGTGGACACGCCCACGCCCTGGAGGAAGACCATCACCTCCTTGATCGCCTTCTGCTCCTCCCAGGCGGCGGCGATCAGCTTGGTGCGCTTCGGCCCCAGGCCAGGCACCTCGATCAGGCGCTTCGGCTCGCCCTCGATGACGTCCAGGGTGCCGGTGCCGAAGTGGTCCACTATGCGCTCGGCGATCCGCGGTCCGATGCCCTTGATCAGGCCCGAGCCCAGATAACGGCGTATGCCCTGGATCGTGGCCGGCAGGACGGTCGTGTAATTCTCCACTGTGAACTGCTTGCCGTACTGCGGATGCGAACCCCAGCGGCCGTGCATCCGCAGGGACTCGCCGGGCTGGGCGCCGAGCAGCGCGCCGACGACCGTCAGCAGGTCTCCCGCGCCGCGGCCGGTGTCCACCCGCGCGACCGTGTATCCGTTGTCCTCGTTGGCGTAGATGATCCGCTCCAGGACACCTTCCAGCACCGCGAGTCCCTTGTCCGTCATGCCCGGCCGCCCTCCCCCGGAGTCGATCTGATTCCGAAGGTACCGGCAGGCGCGGACACCGCGTTCCCGGCCTGTGGACAACTCCTCGCGGGATGGGACGAGGCGCGTCGCGGATGCGGGCCCGCCACAGCACACGAGAGGGGCCCGGCTGCTGCCGGACCCCTCTCGCACTCCCCCTGCTACCCCCGAAGCCCCCCTCGGGCGCATTTTCCCGACGACTCCTCGAAACCCCTCCCAGGAGCCGTGATGCCATGTACGACAGGCCACCGGCCATCATGGTTGTCCTACGACCGCCAAATTTTTCAAGATTTTTTCAGCAGGCGTGCCGGACGTACCTCTCGGCGATCTCCGCCAGCACCTCGGCACCGTCCCGCGCCCACAGCGCGGGGCTGAAGATCTCGACCTCGATGGCCCCGCTGTAGCCGGCCGCTTCCACCCGCCGGCGCCATCCGCGCAGGTCGATGCAGCCGTCGCCGAGCTGGCCCCGGCCCAGCAGCACACCTTCTGGCAGCGGCGTGACCCAGTCCGCCAGCTGGAAGCAGGCGATCCTGCCGCCCTCACCCGCCCGGGCGGTGTGCGCGGGCGCCAGGTCGTCCCACCACAGGTGGTAGGTGTCGACGACGACACCGACCTGCTCGGCGGGAAAGCGCTCGGCGATGTCCAGCGCCTGGCCGAGCGTCGAGATCACGCACCGGTCGGACGCGTACATCGGGTGCAGCGGCTCCAGCGCCAACCGCACGCCCCGCTCGGCGGCATAGGGCGCCAGCACCGCGAGCGCGTCGGCGACCCGTTCCCGGGCCGCGGCGATGTCCCGGTCGCCGGCCGGCAGACCGCCGGAGACCAGCACCAGGGTGCCGGTGGCCAGCTCCGCAGCCTCGTCGATCGCCGCGCGGTTGTCGTCGAACGCTGTGGCGCGCGGCTCCGGATCCAGCGCGGTGAAGAAGCCGCCGCGGCACAGCGACGTCACGGTGAGCCCGCTGTCGCGCATCAGGCGCGCGGCGCGTGCCACGCCGTACTCCTGGACCGGCGCCCGCCACAGGCCGACGGAACCGATCCCGGCAGCCGCGCATCCCGCGGCTAGTTCGGGCAGCGACCACTGCTTGACGGTTTCCTGGTTGATGCTCAGCCGCGTGAGATCGTGCGGCGCGGTGCCGGTCATGCGTCCACTCCGTGCAGGGTCAGCAGCTGCCGCATCCGGGCCTCGGCGAGTTCCGGGTCGGGGAGGATCCCCACGCGGTCGGCCAGTTCGTACGCCCGCGCCAGGTGCGGCAGCGAGCGAGCGGACTGCAGTCCGCCGACCATGGTGAAGTGCTGCTGATGGCCGGCCAGCCAGGCGAGCAGGACGACACCGGTCTTGTAGAAGCGCGTCGGCGCACTGAACAGGTGCCGGGACAGCTCCACCGTGGGATCCAGGGTCCGGCGGAAACCGGCGGTGTCCCCGGTGTCCAGCGCGCTGACCGCGGCGGCGGCCAGGGGGGCGAGCGGGTCGAAGACGCCGAGCAGGGCGTGGCTGAAGCCCTCCGCGTCTCCGGCGATCAGCTCGGAGTAGTTGAAGTCGTCGCCTGTGTAGCAGCGCACCCCGTCGGGAAGCCGGCGGCGCAGCTCCACCTCGCGCCGGGCGTCGAGCAGCGAGATCTTGACACCGTCCACCTTGTCGGGGTGGGCGGCGATCACGTCGAGGAAGGTGCCGGTGGCCAGGTCGAGATCGTCGCTGCCCCAGTAGCCCGCGAGCGCCGGGTCGAACATCGGGCCGAGCCAGTGCAGGATCACCCGATCGGAGGACTGCCGCAGCAGGTGTCCGTAGATCTGCAGATAGTCTTCGGGACCCCTGGCGATCGCCGCCAGCGCCCGGGAGGCCATCAGTACGGCCTGAGAACCGGCCGCTTCGACCACCGCGAGCTGTTCCTCGTAGGCGGCGGTCACCTCGGCAAGGGTGACGGCGGGTCCGGTCAGCTGGTCGGTGCCGACCCCGCAGGCGATCCGGCCGCCGGCCGCCCGGGCCTCGGCGGACGACCGGCGGATCAGCTCGGCGGCCACGGGCCAGTCCAGGCCCATCCCGCGCTGGGCGGTGTCCATGGCCTCGGCCACGCCGAGCCCGTGCGACCACAGATGGCGCCGGAAGGCGAGTGTGGCGTCCCAGTCGACCGCGGCCGGCTCGTCGGCAGCGGCCCTCAGCGGGTCGGCCACCACGTGGGCGGCGGAATACACGACACGGCTGCGCAGCGGCAGATCCGTCGCCAGGGCCACGGGCTGCGCACGCGGCACATAGTCGCGGAGCGCGCCTGACGCGTCGGGCAGTCGGATGCTCACAGGGTCAGCTCCGGGACATCGAAGCGGCGGCCCTCGGCAGAGGACTTCAAGCCGAGTTCGGCGAGCTGGACTCCGCGTGCGCCGGCCGCCAGATCCCAGCGCCAGGGCTCGTCCAGTGCGACATGGCGCAGGAACAGCTCCCACTGCGCCTTGAAGCCGTTGTCGAAGTCTGCGTTGTCCGGCACCTCCTGCCACTGGTCGCGGAAGGCCTCCGTGGCGGGCAGGTCCGGATTCCACACCGGCTTGGGCGTCGCGGAACGGTGCTGGACGCGGCAATTGCGCAGCCCGGCCACGGCCGAACCGTGCGTGCCGTCGACCTGGAATTCGACCAGCTCGTCCCGGTTGACGCGGACCGTCCAGGAGGAGTTGATCTGTGCGACGGCGCCGCCTTCGAGTTCGAAGATGCCGTAGGCGGCGTCGTCCGCGGTGGCGTCGTACGGCTTGCCGCGCTCGTCCCAGCGCTGCGGGATGTGGGTGGCCGCCAGGGCCTGCACCGTACGCACCCGGCCGAAGATCTCGTGCATGACGTACTCCCAGTGCGGGAACATGTCCGCGACGATGCCGCCGCCGTCCTCGGTCCGGTAGTTCCACGACGGCCGCTGGGCGCTCTGCCAGTCGCCCTCGAAGACCCAGTAGCCGAACTCACCGCGGATGGAGAGGATCCGGCCGAAGAAGCCGCCGTCGACCAGCCGCTTGAGCTTCTGCAGGCCCGGCAGGAAGAGCTTGTCCTGCACCACACCGTGCTTGACTCCCGCGGCCACGGCGAGCCGGGCGAGTTCCAGGGCGCCGTCCAGCGAGGTGGCGGTGGGCTTCTCGCAGTAGATGTGCTTGCCGGCCGCGATCGCCTGCCGCACACCCTCCTCACGGGCCGCGGTCACCTGGGCGTCGAAGTAGATCTCGACCGACGGATCGGCCAGCACCGCGTCCAGGTCGGTCGACCAGTGCTCGATGCCGTGCTGCTCGGCCATGGCCCGCAGCGCGTGCTCCCGCCTGCCCACCAGGACCGGCTCCGGCCACAGGGTGGTGCCGTCGCCCAGATCGAGCCCGCCCTGCTCCTGCAGGCTGAGGATCGAGCGGACCAAGTGCTGCCGGTATCCCATGCGTCCGGTGACGCCGTTCATGGCGATCCGCACAGTCCTGCGTGTCACGTGGGGTCCTCTTCTCGGTGGTTCGGCGGGCCCGGCGTGCGCGGAACCCATGGCGGCAAACGGATGGCGAGCGCCGCAGCAAGGCGTACAGCAAGCGCTTTCTTTCAGCCTCACGCTAACCCTCCGGCCTCACTCGGGGCAAGGGTTGTCCAGGTGACGGGGTAAGCGCTTGCTATCGCACCGGCGTACGCTCGCGGTGACGCCGACCGGCCGGGATGAGAGCATGACCGCGGAATCCACAGGATCCGCAGACGACGGAGGAGGACCGCAGCGAGATGGCAGTGACTCTGGCCGATGTCGCGGCACGCGCCGGGGTGTCGTCCGCCACGGTCTCCCGGGTGCTCAACGGCAACTACCCGGTCGCGGGCAGCACCCGGGAGCGGGTCCAGCGCGCGGTGGCCGAACTGGACTATGTCGTCAACGGCCAGGCGCGGGCGCTCGCCGCCGCCACCTCCGACCTGGTCGGCGTGCTCGTGAACGACGTGGCCGACCCCTTCTTCGGCCTCATCGCGAGTGCGCTCCAGGCCGAGATCGGGGTGGGCGCGGCCGAGCCCGGCGGCAAGCTGACCGTGGTGTGCAACACCGGCGGATCCCCCGAGGCCGAACTCACCTACCTCACTCTCCTGGAACGCCAGCGCGCCGCCGGGGTGGTCCTCACCGGCGGCGCCGTGGACAGCCCCACGCACAGCGCCGCGGTCACCGCACGGCTCGCCCGGCTGGCCGCCTCCGGCACGCGGATCGTGCTGTGCGGCCGGCCGCCGCTGACCCTGCCGGGCGACAGCGGCCCGCTGACCACGCTGGCGTTCGACAACCGCGGCGGCGCACGGCGGCTGACGGAACATCTGCTCTCGCTGGGCCACCGCAGGATCGGCTACGTGAGCGGTCCGGCCGAACGCAGCACCACCGGACACCGCCTGGCAGGCCACCGGGCGGCGCTCGCGGCGCACGGCATGGGGCCCGAGACCGGCGCCGGGGCGGACGCGGACCTGCTGACCGTGCGCGGCGGCTACGACCGCGACGCCGGCTACGACGCGACACTCGAACTGCTCCGCAGGGACATGGGCGTGACCGCGATCGTGGCGGCCAACGACACCGTCGCGCTCGGCGTGTGCGCGGCGCTGCGCGACCGCGGCCTGAGCATCCCCGGCGATGTGTCGGTGGCCGGCTTCGACGATCTGCCGTTCAGCGCCGACACCTCCCCCGCGCTGACCACGGTCCGCATTCCCTTGCAGGAGGCGGGTGCCCGGGCCGGCCGGCTCGTGATGGGGCGGCTCGCCGCGCCGCCCGGCGGTGTGGCCACGATCGCCACCGAGCTGATGGTCCGCGGGTCCACGGCGCCGCCCGCGACCAGCCGCTCCTGAAGTTATCCACAGGCGCGAAGATCCCCCTTTCGTCCGGATCCGCCGTCGGCCTACCTTTGACTCAGGCAAGGATCGGTACAACGGCAGGACGGGGGACGGATCATGGCCGTCAGGGAGATCCGCGAGTTCAACCGCTTCTACACCAACCTCATCGGGGCGCTGGATTACAGCCGCCACCTGCACACTCCGTTCACGCTCACCGAGGCACGAGTGCTGTACGAGCTGGCGCACGGCCGCCGCGTCGACGCGGCCGACCTGCGGATCGAGCTGTCGCTCGACGCCGGCCACCTCAGCCGGATGCTCGCCGGATTCGAGGAGCGACAGCTGGTCACCCGGGGGCCGTCCGAGCGGGACGCCAGGCGGCAGCGGATAGAGCTGACCACGCGCGGGCGGGAGGCCGCGCAGTTGCTGGAGGAACGGTCCGAGGAAGCGGTGGGATCGCTCGTCTGCCGGATAGCGCCGGACGACCGGCCCCGGCTGACCGACGCCATGCGGACCGTGCGGGACATACTGCACGACGGCAGGCGGGGATCCGCCACGGACAGAGTCACCCTGCGCGGGCCGCTTCCGGGTGATCTGGGCTGGACCGTGGAGCGCAATGCGGCGGTCTATGCCGCGGAATTCGGCTGGGACGAGGAGTACGAGGCGCTGGTCGCACGGATCGTCGCGGATTTCGCCGCCACACGTGATCCCGAACGCGAGGCCGTATGGATAGCGGAACTCGACGGACGCCGGGCCGGCTGCGTCTTCTGCGTGCGCGACAAGGCACCCGGCACCGCCAGGCTCCGGCTGCTGCTGGTCGACCCGGCCGCCCGCGGGCACGGTGTCGGCGGGCTGCTGGTCGACGAGTGCATATCGTTCACCCGATCGGCGGACTACACCGAACTCGTCCTGTGGACGAACGATGTCCTCACCGGCGCACGGTCGATCTGTCAGCGGGCGGGATTCGAACTCGTCGGACAGCAGCCGCACCACAGCTTCGGCAAGGATCTCGTGGGGCAGGACTGGCGCCTGGCGCTGTAGCCGATCGGCGGCACGGCGGGCCGTGGGGGGGGTGCGGCGCCGGGCGGATCACGGTTGACCAGGCCCGATCGGGTGCCTAGTGTCCGGCGAATGAGACTCGCCTTCTCCACCCTCGGTGTCCCCGAACTGCCCGTCGAGCAGGTGGTCCGGCTCGCAGCGGACAACGGCTTCCACGGCGTCGAACTGCGCGCGAGCCCGGAGGGACCGGTGCACACCGGGCTGTCCGCAGACGAACGAGCCGATGTGGCGGCGGAGTTCGGCAAGGCAGACGTCGAGATCCTCACCGTGGCCGCCTATGCCAAGGTGGCCGCCGCGGGTGACGACGACCCGGTGCTGGAGGAGATCGGCGCCGCGATGACACTGGCCCACGACCTGGGGGCGTCCTTCGTACGGGTCTTTCCCGGTGGCGGCGAGCTCGGTACGGACGAGGCGGACGCGCTGGCCGCCCGGCGGCTCGCGGCGGCGGCGCCGATCGCTGCGGACCTGGGGGTGCGTGTGCTGCTGGAGACCCATGACTCGCACCGCGGCGGTGCGGACGTGGCACGGGTGCTCGGCCGGGTGGGACACCTCGGTGCCGGTGCGGTGTGGGACGTCATGCACACCTGGCTGGCGGGGGAACAGCCGTCGGCGACCTTTCCGGCGCTGGCGCCGTACCTCGGCTACGTCCAAGTCAAGGACATCGCCTCGGCTGCCGACAGGACTCCGCTGCCGCTGGGGACCGGGGTACTGCCGCTGGCGGAGACCGTCGAGGTGCTCAGCCGGGCCGAGTGGGACGGCTGGCTGTGCTGGGAGTACGAGAAGCGGTGGTATCCGCAGGCCGCGGAATTGCCGGAGCTGCTGGGGTCGGCGCGGGAGCACCTGGCGCGGCTGCTCACCGAGTCCGCCTGAGCCTGGGCGGCAGGCAGCAGGCAGCAGGCAGCAGGCAGCGGAGGGAATGGACCGGGGGCGGAGGAGGGACGCATGCTCGATCTGGGGCGCCTGAAGGCGCTGCACGCGGTGCACGCGCACGGCTCGATCGGGGCCGCGGCGACCGCGCTCGGCTACACGCCCTCGGCGGTGTCGCAGCAGATCTCCAAGCTGGAGCGGGAGACGCACACGGTGCTGCTCGAGCGCCAGGGCCGCGGGGTGGCGCTCACCGACGCCGCGCAGCTGCTGGTGTCGACGGCCGAGCAGCTGCTGTCGATCGTGGAGCGGGCGGAGGTGGCGCTGGAGGAGCAGCGGGGCATGCCGTCAGGGAGATTGACCATGGCGGCGTTCCCGACCGCGGCCTGCGGGCTGCTGCCGCCGGCCCTGGCGGAGTTGGCGGCCTCGTATCCGTCGCTGGACCTGCGGCTCGTGGAGGTCGACGCCCACCTGTCGGTGGATCTGGTGGCACGCGGGGCGGTGGATCTGGCGGTGGCGCACGACTGGGACATCGCCCCGCTGCCCGCACCCGAGGGCGTGGAGCGGGCGGTCATCGGTGACGACCGGTGCGATGTGCTGGTGCCCGCGGGGCACCGGCTGGCGGACCGGGACGGGCTGCTGCGGTCGGATGTGGCGCGGGAGCGGTGGATCTGCCAGCCGCCCGGCTCGGTCTGCCACGAGTGGCTGGTCCGTACGCTGCGGGAGGCCGGGACCGAGCCCGACATGGCCTATCAGGTCGGCGAATACCGCACCCAGGTGGCGCTGGTGGAGGCGGGGCTCGGTATCGCGCTGGTCCCCCGGCTCGGGCGCGGGGCGATACCCGCGGGGGTACGGGTGCTGCGGCTGGAGCCGGCGCCCGTACGGCGGCTGTACGCGCTGTGGCGGGCGGGTGCGTCACGCAGACCGTCGATCGAGGTGGCGGTGGACGCGCTGCGGGCTCACTGGCCGGCCGCGGCCTGACGGCGCTCGGGCGGCGGGCGGCCGGGGGCAGGCGTCGGGCACGCCCCGACCGGTTGCGGCAGCGGGGATCACCGGGCGGCGGACCGCGGCCCGTCCCGCCCGGCGGGTTGCGGCTGTACGGAACCGGCACGGCCTGCCGGCCGTCCCATTGGCATGGTGCTGACGACGACTGTGCGCAGAACGGTCCCGGCCATGGCGCTGGCCGCGTCGCTGGTGGTGCTGGGCACCGGGTGCGGTGGGCGGTCCGGTTCCGGCGGGGCGCATCCCGTACCGGATTCGGCGCCGGATACGGCGACCGCCTCCCACGGCTCGGGAGCGGGCGGCGGGACGGACGCCGACCGGGTGGTCTTCTTCTCCGCCGCGCCGAAGGACCCGGCGGACCGTCACCAGGTGCTGCACGACGCGGGCGAGGTCACCCGGTATGCCGCGGCGTTCGCGGAGCACGACCCGCAGGCGCAGGCGCGCATCGTGGCCGCGGGAAGGGCCACGGACTTCACCCGGCAGGTACTGGTCGGCTGGACGGCGGCGACCGGGTGCAGCGCGGCCACCACGGCGGCGCTGGCCGTGTCGGGCGACCGGCTCGACCTGCACGTCAGCCAGCCGAAGCCGCCGCCGGAGTGCCTGGCGGCCTTCCATGTCTCGGTGGTCTTCCAGGTGGCCAGGGAACGCATCCCGGCGCAGCCAGTTTTCGGCTGACGGCCGGTCGGCGGCAGGGCGGAGCCGCCGCTATCGCAGCGGAGTTCGCGCGGAGGTTCGACCGGGCCATTGACTGGCGAAAACTTCCACGCTATCCGTGTACACCTGGAAATTAGTTTCACCGCGTGCACTCTCCTCCGCCCAGAAGGAGTTCGTCTTGCACCTTCACCCATCCCGCCGCAGTGTCATCACCGCAGCCGCGGCCGGCTCCGCCCTAGTGGCCGGCGCGGTGCCCGCCGCCGCTGCCGGCGCCGGCTCCGCTCTGAGCAGCGCCGACCGCCGCCAAATCCGTTCGGTCATCCAGCGGATGAGCCTGGCGGAGAAGGTCGGCCAGCTGTTCGTCATGCGGATCTACGGGGCGTCAGCGACCGACCCCGACCCTGCGGATGCCGCCGCCAACCAGAGCGAGATCGGCGTCTCGAACGCCGCGGAACTCCTCGCCGAATACCACGTCGGCGGCATCATCTACTTCGCGTGGGCCCACAACACGCAGCACCCGCACCAGATCGCCGACCTGTCCAACGGCATCCAGCACGCGGCCCTCTCGCACGGCACCCCCGTACCGCTGCTGATCTCCACCGACCAGGAGCAGGGCGCCGTCGCCCGGATCGGCGCACCGGCCACCCTCTTCGGCGGCGGCATGGCGCTCGGCGCCGACGGCAGCCCCGCCGACGCGCGTACGGCCGCCCGGGTGATCGGCACCGAACTCGCCGCCATGGGCGTCAACCAGAACTACTCCCCCGTCTCCGACGTCAACATCAACCCGGGGAACCCGGTGATCGGCGTGCGCTCCTTCGGGGCCGACCCGAAGGCGGTCGCCGCACTGGCCGCAGCCCAGGTCAGGGGGTATCAGGGCGCCGGAATCGCCTCCACCGCCAAGCATTTCCCCGGGCACGGCGACACCGGCACCGACAGCCACTTCTCGCTCCCGGTCATCACGCACTCGCTGGAGCAGTGGCAGACCATCGACGCCCCGCCCTTCCGCGCGGCCATCGCGGCCGGCATCGACTCCATCATGACCGCGCACATCCTGGTGCCGGCCCTGGACGACTCGGGCGATCCGGCGACGCTCTCGTACCCCATCCTCACCGGTGTGCTGCGCGAACAGCTCGGCTACGACGGTGTGGTGGTCACCGACGCGCTCGACATGGCGGGGGTGCGCGAGAAGTACGGCGACGACCGGGTGCCGGTGCTGGCGCTCAAGGCGGGCGCCGACCAGCTGCTCAACCCGCCGCTGCTGGACGTCGCCTATCAGGGCGTCCTGGACGCGGTGGCCTCGGGCGAGCTGACCGAGGAGCGCATCGCGGTCTCGCTGGAACGCATCCTCGCGCTGAAATTCCGCAAGGGCCTCTTCCGCAACCCCTACGTCACGCACGCCGGGGTCGACCGGGTCGTCGGTACGCGCGCGCACCTGGCGACCGCCGACCGGATCACCGGGCGCGGCATCACGCTGCTGACCAATGACGCGGGTGTGCTGCCGCTGCCCCGCCGCTCGCACCGCAACCTGCTGGTGGTCGGCGCCGATCCGGCGGCGCCCTCGGGGACCGGCGGTCCGCCGACCGGTGTACTGGCGCGGGCTCTCACCGACCTCGGGCATCCGGCGCAGGCGCTGTCCACCGGCACCACCCCGACGCAGGCGGTGATCGACCAGGCGGTGGCCGCGGCCGCGGGCAAGGACGCGGTGATCGTCTGCAGCTACAACGTGACAACCGCCGCGCCCCAGCAGATCGCCCTGGTCGCCGCGCTGACCGCGGCCTCGGTCCCGGTCGTGCAGGTCGCCATCCGCAATCCCTACGACATCGCCTATCTGCCGCCGGTGGCCGCCTCGCTGGCCACCTACGGCTGGACAGATGTCTCAATGCGCGCCGCGGCCCGGGTGATCGCGGGCAAGGCGGCGCCGACCGGCCGGCTGCCGGTCGCGGTGCCGAGCGCCGACGACCCTGCGACGGCGCTCTACCCGATCGGCTACGGCCTGCGCTACTGAGTCGGGGCAGGGTGCGGGCGGACGGTCCGTCAGGCCGTCGCCCGCACCTCGCCGGTGAAGGTGCGCCACAATTCGGCGTACCGACCGTCACGGGCGAGCAGCGCCTCGTGCGTACCGTCCTCGACGACCCGCCCGTGGTCGAGGACCACGACCCGGTCGGCGCGGGCCGCGGTGCTCAGCCGGTGCGCGACGACCAGGGTCGTACGGCGGGTCGCGAGCCGGTCGGCGGCCTGGTTGACCAGCGCCTCGGTCGCCAGGTCCAGCGCCGCGGTCGCCTCGTCGAGCAGCAGGATCGCGGGATCCACCAGCTCGGCACGGGCCAGCGCTATCAGCTGCCGCTGGCCGGCGGACAGGTTGCGGCCGCGCTCGGCGACCTGGTGCAGATAGCCGCCGTCCAGGGTGGCGATCATCGCGTGCGCGCCGACCGCCCTCGCTGCGGCCTCCACCTCGGCGTCGGTGGCGTCGCTGCGGCCGTAGGCAATGGCGTCGCGCACAGTCCCGGCGAAGAGATACGGCTCCTGCGGGACGACGCCGAGCCGCTGCCGGTAGCCGGTCAGGTCGAGTTCACGGATGTCGTCGCCGTCGACCAGCACCGCGCCGTCGGTCGGGTCGTAGAACCGCGCGACCATCTTCACCAGGGTGGACTTGCCCGCGCCCGTCTCGCCGACGAAAGCCACGGTCTGGCCCGCGGGTATCCGCAGGGAGACGCCGCCGAGGGCTTCGGCGCTCTCGGACTGCGGGCCGCCGTAGCGGAAGTGCAGGTCGCGGAAGGCGATCTCGCCGCGCAGCGGGCCGACCGGCCGCGGCGCGACGGCGGCCGGTGTGGTGGTGGGCTCGCGCAGCAGCTCACGGATGCGGCCGAGCGAGACCGTCGCCTGCTGATAGCCGTCGAAGACCTGCGAGAGCTGCTGCACGGGTGAGAAGAACAGGTCGATGTAGAGCAGATACGCCACCAGGGCGCCGGCCGTCAGCGTCCCGGCGCTCACCCGGTGCGCGCCGACGATCAGCACCAGCGCGGCGGCCACACTGGACAGCAGCTGCACGAACGGGAAGTAGACCGAGATCAGGAACTGCCCGCGCAGCCGCGCGCCGCGGTAGTCGTCACTGCGCCGCGCGAAGCGCTCGGCGCCGCGCTCCTGGCCGCGGAAGGCCTGGACGACGCGCAGCCCGGCGACGTGCTCCTGGAGGTCGGCGTTGACGACCGCGACCCTTTCCCTGGCCAGTTCGTAGGCCTGGACCGACTTGCGGCGGAAGATCCAGGTGCCGACCACCAGGATCGGCAGTGTGGCGAAGACCAGCAGGGCCAGCTCGACGTCGATGGCGAGCAGCGCCACCAGGATGCCGCCGAAGGTGAGCACGCTGACCAGCGCGGTGACCAGGCCGGTCTGCAGGAACGTGGACAGGGCGTCCACATCGGTGGTCATCCGGGTCATGATGCGGCCGGTCAGCTCGCGCTCGTAGTAGTCGAGGCCGAGCCGGTGCAGGTGCGCGAAGATCTTGACGCGCAGGGTGTAGAGCACGCGCTCACCGGTGCGTCCGGTGAGCAGGGTGGAGCCCCATTCGGCCACCCACTGCACCAGCACCAGGGCAAGGCCGAGGAGTGACGCGGCCCAGACCGCGCCCAGCGCCTGGCGCCGGACGCCCGAGTCGATGCCGTGCCGGATGAGCACCGGCAGCAGCAGCCCGGCTAGGGCGTCGACCGCGACCAGCAGCAGGCTCAGCAGCAGCGGGGTGCGGAAGCCGCGCAGCAGGCTGCGCAGGCCGAAGGAGTGGTCGGCCGCCTGGGCCCGCTCCTCGTCGATCTGCGGGGTGTCGAGGGCGGGCGGCAGAGCGGCCACCTGGGCGAGCAGTTCCGGGGTGGCCGGCATCCCGGCCAGCGCATTGGCCATTCCGCCGGGGCCGCCGGCGCGGCGGGGCGGCGCGGTTCGGACGGCCGGGGTGCCGTCGGCCGCGTCGTCCTCGTCCACGGGGCGGCGGTCGGCCGGCCACAGTTCGGGGGTGATGACACCCACCGCAGCCCGGTCCCGCTCTTCCCCGGCACGGTCGGCGGTCCCGGCCGGCTCGTCGGCGCCGGCGAGGGCGCCGGCCGGGTCGATCTCGACCACGTCGGCGCCGAGCGCGTCCGGGTCGGTCAGCAGGGCACGGTAGAGGGCGCTGCGCTCCTGCAGTTCGTCGTGCGTCCCGATGTCGGACAGCCGCCCGGCGTCGAGGACGGCGATCCGGTCGGCGAGTGCCAGGGTGGAGCGGCGGTGCGCGATGAGCAGTGTCGTGCGGCCGCGCATGACCTCGCGCAGCGCGTCGAAGATCTCGGCCTCCACCCGGGCGTCGATCGCGGAGGTCGCGTCGTCCAGGAGCAGCAGCCGGGGGTCGGTGAGGATGGCCCGGGCGAGAGCGACGCGCTGCCGCTGGCCGCCGGACAGGGTGAGGCCCTGCTCGCCGACCACCGTGTCGTACCCGTCCGGCAGGTCGGTGATGAAGCCGTGCGCCTGGGCGGCGCGGGTGGCGGCGAGAATCTGCTCCTCGGTCGCCTCCGGATGCCCGTAGGCGACGTTGGCGCGCACGGTGTCGGAGAACAGGAAGCTGTCCTCGGGGACCATGCCGATCACCGACCGCAGCGACTCGAAGGTCAGCTCCCGCACATCGGTGCCGCCGACCAGGACGGCGCCGCCGGTGACGTCGTACAGCCGGGGCAGCAGCAGCGAGACGGTGGACTTGCCCGAGCCCGAGGAGCCGACGACCGCGACCGTCTCGCCGGGGGCGACGGTCAGGTCGAATCCGTCCAGGACCGGGCGGTCCTTGCTGTAGCCGAAGGTGACGTGGTCGAACTCGACGGTGGCGGGAGCGTCCGCGGGCAGCGCCTTGGTGCCCTCCTCCAGGGTCGGTTCGGTGTCGATCAGCTCGAAGACCCGCTCGACGCCGGCCCTGGCCTGCTGGCCGAGGGTCAGCATCATGGCGAGCATCCGCACCGGGCCGGTGAGCTGGGCCAGGTAGGTGGAGAAGGCGACGAAGGTGCCGAGGGTGATCTGGCCGCGGGCGGCCATCCACCCGCCGAGCGCGAGCATGCCGATCTGGCCGAGTGAGGGCACCGCCTGGAGGGCCGGGGTGTAGCGGGCGTTGAGCCGCACCGTACGCAGCCGCCCGGCGAAGAGCCTGCGGCTGACCGTGGCCAGCTTGCCCATCTCCTGCTGCTCCTGGCCGAAGCCCTTGACCACCCGCACACCGGTGACCGATCCGTCGACGATCCCCGCGACGGCGGCCGCCTGTCCTTGGGCGTACCAGGTGGCGGGGAAGAGCTGCGCGCGGGAGCGGTTGGCGATGAACCACAGCGCCGGGGCGACGGCCAGCGCGACCAGGGTGAGCAGTGGTGAGAGCAGCAGCATCACGACGAGCGAGAGCAGGAACAGCAGCACATTGCCGAGGACCACGGGCAGCATGAACAGCAGCCCCTGGATCAGCTGGAGGTCGCTGGTGGCGCGGCCGACGACCTGCCCGGTGCTCAGTTCGTCCTGGCGGCGGCCGTCGAGCCGCATGATCGTGCGGAACATCTCATTGCGCAGGTCGTACTGGACGTCGAGGGCGAGGCGTCCGCCGTAGTAGCGGCGCAGATACGTCAGCGCGTAGACCACGACCGCGGCGATGATCAGGGCGATCGCCCAGGGGAGGAGCGGCTTGTCGTGCTTGACGATCACGTCGTCGATGATCAGCTTGGGGACCAGCGGCACCAGTGCGGTGACCGCCATGCCGGCCAGCGAGGCGCCGAGCGAGAGCAGCACGCTGCTTCTGTACCGCCAGCAGTACGCCGTCAGCCGTCGGAGCCACCCCTGCTCCGGGCCGTCCTTCGCCGCCGTCACCGGCTTCGTGGTCGTCACGCGGTCCCTCCCCATTCGTCTGCCGTCCGTCCACCGCTGGTCCGCTCCGCGCCGTTCTCCGCTCGGAGGCTGCAACGCGCCTGGCTGTGCGTTTCATCCTCCTGCAACAATCCAACGACCAAGGTCGCACAGGAGTGCGACCTTGGTCGTAATCCCTTCGGGTGATTCGGGTGCGGCGGCTCAGCAAGCGGCTCAGCGGCCGGATCAGCGGGCGGCGGAGATCTGCCGGGCCATGATCGTCGTGAGGTCGTAGGCGGTGTGGGACGCCGCGACCGAGGTGATCTCGGCATGGTCGTAGGCCGGGGCGACCTCGACGACGTCGGCGGAGACCAGGCGGCAGCCCGCGAGGCCGCGCAGGATCTCCAGCAGCTCGCGCGAGGTGAGGCCGCCCGCCTCCGGGGTGCCCGTGCCGGGCGCGTGGGCGGGGTCGAGGACGTCGATGTCGACCGAGATGTAGAGCGGGCGGTCACCGATCCGCTCCCGGAGCTGCTCGGTGACCTCGTCGACCCCGCGCCGCATGACGTCGGCCGAGGTCACGATGCCGAAGCCCATCCGCTCGTCGTCGTCCAGGTCCTTGCGCCCGTACAGCGGGCCGCGGGTGCCGACGTGGGAGAGCGCCGAGGTGTCGAGGATGCCCTCCTCGACGGCCCGGCGGAAGGGCGTCCCATGGGTGTAGGCGGCGCCGAAGTAGGTGTCCCAGGTGTCCAGGTGCGCGTCGAAGTGCAGCAGCGCCACCGGGCCGTGCCTTCGGGCGACGGCCCGCAGCAGCGGCAGCGCGATGGTGTGGTCGCCGCCGAGCGTCATCAGCCGGGCCCCGGTGCCGAGCAGCTCGTCCGCCGCGGCCTCGACGGTCTCCACCGCCTCGTTGATGTCGAAGGGGTTGGCGGCGATGTCGCCGGCGTCCGCGACCTGGGCGAGTGCGAAGGGGGACGCGTCCTGCGCCGGGTTGTACGGGCGCAGCAGCCGGGAGGCCTCGCGGATCGCGTTGCCGCCGAAGCGGGCGCCGGGCCGGTAGGACACACCGCTGTCGAACGGGACGCCCACCACGGCGACGTCGGCGGTGCCGACCTCGTCGAGCCGGGGCAGACGGGCGAAGGTCGCGGGGCCCGCGTAGCGCGGGATGCGCGAGGAGTCGACGGGGCCGCGCGGTTGTGCGCTGCTCATGGTGGCTGCCTTTCTGCGGGGCTGGCGCCGGGGTCCTGTGCGGGGTCTCCGCGGATCCCCGGGTGCGGGGCGGGTCCGGCCGACCGTACGCCGCCGCCGGAAGTCTCCGAAATGTACTTTTCCGCGTATCGCCGTGGTCTATTACGCCTCGGCGTCGATCCGTGCGACGTCGCACGTGGGCGCGCCGGGGCGGGACAATGTCCCCATGTCCAAGGATCCCGCCGCTGCCGCACCCACCCGCCGCGCACTCGCCTCGCACCTGATACGCACCCGGATCGCCGGGGACGTCGCCACCAGTCGGGAGAACAACCTCGACCATTACCGCGAGCTGGCGGAGGGCAACCGCTACTACTGGTTCGGGCTCGACCTCGGCGACCGGTGGACCGACCGGGCGGACGTGCTCGACCTGATGGTGGAGCGCTGCGGGGTGGTGGCCGACGCCGGGCACCGCAGTGGGCAGGACACGATAGACCCCGAGCTGACGATCGACGGTCTGGACCGGATGGCCGTGGTGCTGCACAAGGCCGTGGAGAACCGCTCCCGGGTGCTGGTGGCCACCGGGCACCCCGCGGGCCTCTACGCCGTGCACCATGTGCTGGCCGCGGCGCTGCGGGCGGCGGGCTGCACCCTGATCACACCGGCCGACCACCTCTATGCGGACGGCGGCGAGATCCGGCACCTGATGGCGGTCTCCATGCTGCACCGGGGCGGCGGCCTGGTGCACACGCACTCGCCCGACCCGATGCGGGAGATCCTCGCCGGCCTCGAAAGGGACGGCCAGGCGCCGCCCGACCTGGTGATCGCCGACCACGGCTGGGCCGGATACTCCGGTGGCCGCGGCATCGACACGGTCGGCTTCGCCGACTGCAACGACCCGGCGCTCTTCGTCGGCGAGGCCGAGGGCAAGCTGCTGGTGACGGTGCCGCTCGACGACAATGTGCCGCCGCACCACTACGCGCCGATGACGGCCTACCTGCTGGCCGCGGCGGGCCTCCCGCAGCCCGCCTGACGTCCCCGGCGGTCCGCGCGGATCTGACGTGTCCCCGATCCCTCGTTACGATGAGTGAAGGAGGTCGAGGAAAGCAGGCGGCACAGTGGTCCAGGTAGCGATCGTCGATGACGAAGCGCTGGTCAGGGCGGCCCTGCGGAGCATCCTCGAATCCTCGGGCGACATCCAGGTCGTCGCGGACTGTGACGGCCATCAGGCACTGGCGGTGGTCACGGCGGCCCGGCCCGACCTGGTGCTGCTCGACGCGGTGATGCCGGGACCCGACGACGGCCTGAGCGTGCTGCGGGCGCTGCGAGCGCTGAAGGACCCGCCCGCCGTGGCCATGCTGACGGCTTTCGACACCAGCGGGCACCTGCGGGCCGCCATGGCGGCCGGAGCCGGCGGCTTCCTGCTCAAGGACACCGCGGTCGGGACACTGATCGACGCCGTACGCATCCTGGCCTCGGGCGGCACCGTCTTCACCCCGACCGTCGCCCGGGCGGTGGTGGACGGCTTCCTCGGGGAGCCGTCGCAATATGCCGCGCCGCCCGCCGCGGCGGCCGCACGGGACACCGCCGCCGGTACTCTCACCGACCGCGAGCGCGAGGTGCTGCGGCTGCTCGCGGCAGGTGAGCCGAACGCCGGGATCGCGGAAGAGCTGCGGATATCGGTGGGCACGGTGAAGGACCACGTCCGGGCGGTGCTGCGCAAGCTCGGCGCTCCCAACCGGGTGGCCGCCGCCGTCATCGCCCACCAGGCGGGACTCGCCGGGCTGCCGGAGCGGCCGTGAGGCTGCGCTCCGCGGCGCCCGACGCCGCGCTGCTCGCCCTGTCCGCGACCGAGGTGTGGGCCACCCGCTCCTTCGGCGGCCATCTTGCGCTGGTTTTCGCCTGTCTGGGCACGGCGGCGCTGCTGGTACGGCGCCGCTTCCCCCTGGCGGCCTTCGCGGCGACGCTGCCCGCGCTGGCGCTCGGCTACATCTGGTTCTCTCCGATGGGCACGCTCTACGAGATCTCCGCGGGCCGTCCCGGGCATCTGCCGGCGCAAGGACTGCGGATCGCGCGCGGCATACCGCCGGGCGGGCGGTGGCCGACCTCCCGGCGGGTGTCCGCGAGGGCGGCGCTGATCGGCGGCTGCGCGCTCCTCGCCGCGGTGGTGAGCTTCGCCCCCTGGCCCTTCCGCGACCCGGTCCGCTGGACGCTGTCCAGCACGATCCTCGCGGTCATGCTGTCCGCGCTGCTGGCCGTCGCCCCCACCGCGCTCGGCCTGCTGGCTGCCTCCCGGCGCGAACTGGCGGCCCGGCTCGACGAACTGGCCGCCAGCAGGGAGCGGGAGCGCTCGCTCGCGGCGGAGCAGGCGGTGGTGCGGGAGCGGACCAGGCTGGCCCGCGAGATGCACGACACGGTGGCCCACCACCTCAGTCTGATCGCGGTGCAGTCCGGCGCCCTGGAGGTGACGGCCAAGGGCCCGCAGGCACAGGCCGCGGCGAGCGCCGTACGCGAGCTGAGCCGGGACGCGCTGGACGAACTGCGGCGCATGGTCGGCCTGCTGCGGCTGCCGGTGGCGCAGGGGCAGGACCTGGCCGCGGGTCCGGGGCTCGCCGGGATCCCGGCGCTGGTCGCCGCCGCGGGGCCGCAGGCGGACGGCGAGCTGGCCGGGGTGGCGGACGGCGACGCACCGCCCGCCGAGGTGCAGCTCGCGGCCTACCGCATCGTGCAGGAAGCGCTCACCAATGTGCGCAAGCACGCGCCGGGAGCGCGGACCCGGGTACTGGTCCGGCGGGACGGCGACGCGCTGCTGGTCGAGGTGCGCAACGGCCCCGGCGGTCAGGCGCCCCCCACCGCGCTGCCGTCCGGCGGCCACGGGCTGGCCGGGCTCCGTGAACGGGCGACCCAGCTCGGCGGGGACTTCGACGCGCTGCCGGACGGTGCCGGGGGCTTCCTGGTACGCGCCAGGCTGCCGGTCGGCGCGGCCACCGGGGCGGACTGAGCCCTACCCCGCCATCAGGCGGGGTAGGGCCCACCGGGCTCAGGACCTCGGGATCCGGATCATGCCTTCCTGGATCACCGACACGACCAGGCGGCCGTCCCGGGTGTATATGCGGGCCGTGCCCAGGCCGCGTCCCCCGGAGGCGGACGGGCTCTGCTGGTCGTAGAGCAGCCACTCGTCGGCGCGGAAGGGCCGGTGGAACCACATGGCGTGGTCCAGGCTGGCGCCGATCACGTCGCCGATCGCCCAGCCGCCGCGGCCGTGCGCGAGCAGGACGGAATCCAGCAGCGTCATGTCCGACACATATGTGGCGAGGCAGACGTGCAGCAGCGGGTCGTCGGCAAGCTTGCCGCGGGTGCGGAACCACACCTGCGAGCGCGGCTCGCGCACGACGCCAGCGGTCAGGAACGGCGGATCCTCGACGTTACGCAGGTCGACGGCGGCGCGGGCTTCGAGCAGCCGGTCGATCACGGTGGGGTCGGGGAATTTGTCGGCGTGCCGGGGCAGCAGCTCCGCGGCCTCCGGCAGCGTCTCCGGGTCGGGCGCCGCCGGCATCGGCTCCTGGTGCTCCAGCCCTTCCTCCGCCGTCTGGAAGGAGGCGGAGAGGTGGAAGATCGGCTGGCCGTGCTGGATCGCCACCACACGCCGTGTGGTGAAGGAGCGTCCGTCGCGGATCCGGTCGACCTGGTAGACGATCGGCGCCCCTGGGTCGCCGGAGCGCAGGAAATACGCGTGCAGCGAGTGCGCGCCGCGCTCCTCGGGGACGGTGCGGCCCGCGGCGACCAGCGCCTGCGCGGCGACCTGGCCGCCGAACACCCGCGGCACGACCGCCGGGCGGCTCATGCCGCGGAAGATGTCCTCCTCGATCCGCTCCAGGTCGAGCAGATTGAGCAGGATTTCCAGAGGATCGTTCGGTTCGCTCATAGGCCCATCGACTTGGCGATGATCGATTTCATGACTTCGCTGGTGCCGCCGTAGATGCGGTTGACGCGGTTATCAGCGTACAGGCGCGCAATCGGGTACTCGTTCATGTACCCGTAGCCGCCGTGCAGTTGCAGGCAGCGGTCGATGACGCGGGAGGCGACCTCGGTGCAGAAGAGCTTCGCGGACGCGGCGTCGGCGGCGGTCAGCTCCTGCCGGTCGTGGGCGTCCAGCGCGCGGTCGACGACGGCCTCGGCCGCGTCCACCTCCGCCTTGCAGGCGGCCAGCTCGAACTTGGTGTTCTGGAAGGACGCGACGGTCTTGCCGAAGACGGTGCGGTCCTGGACGTATTCCTGCGCGAAGCGGATCGCGGCGGCGGCCTGCGCATAAGCGCTGACGGCGATGGCCAGCCGCTCCTGGGGGAGGTTCTGGCCGAGGTAGGAGAAGCCCTTGCCCTCCTCGCCGAGCAGGTCGTCCAGCGGCACCCGTACGTCGGAGAAGGACAGCTCGGCGGTGTCGGAGGCCTTGAGGCCGAGCTTGTCGAGCTTGCGGCCGACCGCGTAGCCCTCGGACTTCGTGTCGACCACGAAGAGGGATATGCCGGCCCTGCGGTCCTCGGGGGTGGCCGGCGCGGTGCGGGCGCAGACGATGACTCGGTCGGCGTGGACGCCGCCGGTGATGAAGGTCTTGGCGCCGTTGAGCACGTAGTGGGTGCCGTCGGCGGAGAGCTTGGCGGTGGTCTTCATCCCGGCCAGGTCGGAGCCGGTACCGGGCTCCGTCATGGCGATGGCGAACATGGTCTGACCGCTGACGAAGCCGGGCAGCCAGCGCTTCTTCTGCTCGTCGGTGGCGTAGGCCATCACGTACGGCAGGCACAGCCCGGTGTGCACGCCGCTGCCGCCGAAGCTGACTCCCGCGCGGGCGCACTCCTCCATGAGGACCGCCTGGAACTTGAAGCCCTCCTGGCCCGCGCCACCGAATTCCTCGGGCACCTCGATGCCGAAGACGCCCAGCTCACCGACCTTGTAGTAGAAGTCACGGGGGGCTTGTCCCGCGTGCAGCCAGTCGTCGTAGACGGGGACGACCTCGGCCTCGATGAAGGCGCGCATCGTCTCGCGGAATGCTTCGTGGTCCTCGTTGAACACCGTACGACGCACAGCGCGCCTCCCGTCGGCGAGTGGTGACTGACCGGCTTCTGGCCATAAGCAAGCGCTCAGTAAGCTATCCGCCAGTCGGCCGCGCTGTCCAGAGCGGTCAGGGCACCGAGGGCCAGTCGGCGCAGCAGTTCCGACATCTCCCGGCGGCCCGGGAGACTGGACTGGGCGCCGAGGTGGGGGGTCGAGTTGAGCAGGCCGAAAACCGCGTGGACGGCGGCCCGCACCTCTCGCTCGGTGGCACCCTGATGGACCCGGCCGACCACGGCCACCCACTCCTCCACGTACTGCCGCTGGAGCTGGCGGACCAGCTTGCGGTCGGACTCGCGCAGCCGGTCCAGCTCGCGGTCGTGCAGGGTGATCAGCGGCCGGTCGTCGATCGCGAAGTCGATGTGGCCGCGGATCAGCGCGTCCAGCGCCTCGCCGGGCCCCGCGGCCTCCGCCACCCGCCGCCTGCCGGCGGCCAGCAGCCGCCCGCTGATCCCGACGAGCAGCTCGGCGAGCATGGCGTCCTTGCCCGCGAAGTGCCGGTAGAGCCCGGGGCCGCTGATGCCGACCGCGGCGCCTATCTCGTCCACTCCCACACCGTGGAAACCGCGCTCGGCGAACAGCCGTGCGGCCTCCCTGAGGATCTGGTCACGGCGGCTGACCGCCGTGTTCGTCGAGTTCATGAGATCGAGTCTAGACAATCCTGTTAGCGAGCGTTAACGTGGAGTCATCAGTTAACGGTCACTAACATCCTCAACTCGCACCATCGGGGGGCCGAACCATGGCAGCACCCGCCCTGTCCAGCGCCGCGGATCCGGCGTCGGAGGCGTTTCGGGCCAATACGGAGGCGCACACCGCGCTCAGCGCAAGCCTGCGCGACAAGCTGGCCACCGCACGCCTCGGCGGCGGCGAGAAGGCCAGAGCCCGCCACACCGCGCGCGGGAAGCTGCTGCCCAGGGACCGGGTGGACGGGCTGCTCGACCCCGGCTCCCCCTTTCTGGAGCTGGCCCCGCTGGCCGCGGACGGGATGTACGACGGACAGGCGCCGGCCGCCGGGGTCATCGCGGGGATCGGCCGGGTCGCCGGACGGGAGGTCGTCGTGGTCGCCAACGACGCCACCGTCAAAGGCGGCACCTATTACCCCATGACGGTGAAGAAGCACCTGCGCGCCCAGGAGGTCGCCCTCGACAACCGGCTGCCGTGCGTCTATCTGGTGGATTCCGGCGGCGCCTTCCTCCCCCGGCAGGACGAGGTCTTCCCCGACCGCGACCACTTCGGGCGGATCTTCTACAACCAGGCCACCATGTCCGCCCGCGGCATCCCGCAGATCGCCGCCGTGCTCGGCTCGTGCACCGCGGGCGGCGCCTATGTCCCGGCGATGAGCGACGAGGCGGTGATCGTGCGCAACCAGGGCACGATCTTCCTCGGCGGGCCGCCACTGGTGAAGGCCGCCACCGGAGAGGTGGTCACCGCGGAGGAGCTGGGCGGGGGCGAGGTGCACTCCAGGGTCTCCGGGGTCACCGACCATCTCGCCGAGGACGACGCGCACGCGCTGAGCATCGTCCGGGACATCGTCGCCACCCTGCCCGCCCGCGGCGCCGCGCCCTGGACGCTGCGGCCGGCCGAAGCCCCAGCCGTGGACCCGGCGGGGCTGTACGGAGCGGTGCCGGTGGACTCGCGCACCCCCTACGACGTGCGCGAGGTGATCGCCCGGCTGGTCGACGGCAGCCGGTTCGCCGAGTTCAAGGCGGAGTACGGCACGACGCTGGTCACCGGATTCGCCCATGTGCAGGGCCACCCGGTGGGGATCGTGGCGAACAACGGCATCCTGTTCGCCGAATCGGCCCTCAAGGGCGCGCACTTCATCGAGCTGTGCGACCAGCGCGGCATCCCGCTGCTGTTCCTGCAGAACGTCTCGGGCTTCATGGTCGGCCGGCAGTACGAGGCGGGCGGCATCGCCAAGCACGGCGCGAAGATGGTCACCGCGGTCGCGTGCGCCCGGGTGCCCAAGCTCACCGTCGTGATCGGCGGGTCCTACGGGGCGGGCAACTACTCGATGTGCGGCCGGGCCTACAGTCCCCGCTTCCTGTGGATGTGGCCCAACGCCAAGATCTCGGTGATGGGCGGCGAGCAGGCGGCGTCGGTGCTGGCCACCGTCAAGCGCGACCAGCTCGCGGCGGCCGGCGAGAAGTGGGGCGAGGAGGCGGAGGAAGCCTTCAAGCAGCCGGTCCGCGAGCAGTACGAGACCCAGGGCAACGCCTACTACGCCACCGCCAGGCTCTGGGACGACGGCGTGATCGACCCGCTGGACACCCGCACCGTGCTCGGCCTGGCGCTCACCGCCTGCGCCAACGCCCCGCTGCCTACCACCGATCCCGCCGCGCCCGGCTACGGCGTCTTCCGGATGTGAGGGCCGAGATGACCAGCAGCAAGTCCACCACCGCCGCCGCCACCGCGGCGGGCGCCCCGTTCGGCACCGTCCTGGTAGCCAACCGCGGCGAGATCGCCGTCCGGATCATCCGCACCCTGCGCGAGCTGGGCGTACGGTCCGCCGCCGCCTTCACGGAGGCCGACGCCGGCGCCCGGCACGTCCGGGAGGCCGACACCGCCGTGCGGGTCGGGAGTTATCTGTCGGCCGCCGGCCTGGTGCGGGCGGCCGTGGCCGTCGGCGCCGGAGCCGTCCACCCCGGCTACGGCTTCCTCGCGGAGAACGCGGGCTTCGCCAGGGCCTGCGCCGAAGCGGGGCTGGTCTTCATCGGGCCGCCCGCCGCCGCGATCGAGCTGATGGGCGACAAGATCCGGGCCAAGGAGACGGTACGGGCCGCGGGCGTGCCGGTGGTGCCCGGCAGCAGCGGCAGCGGGCTGACCGACGCGGAACTGGCCGAGGCCGCCCGGGAGATCGGGCTGCCGGTGCTGCTCAAGCCGTCGGCGGGCGGCGGCGGCAAGGGCATGCGGCTGGTGCGGGACGCGGCGGTGCTGGCCGAGGAGATCGCCGCGGCCCGGCGTGAGGCACGGGGGTCGTTCGGCGACGACACGCTGCTGGTCGAGCGCTGGATCGATCGGCCGCGGCACATCGAGATCCAGGTGCTGGCCGACGGCCACGGCCATGTGGTGCACCTGGGCGAGCGGGAGTGCTCGCTGCAGCGGCGGCACCAGAAGGTGATCGAGGAGGCACCCTCGGTGCTGCTCGACCCGGTGACCCGCGCGGCGATGGGCGAGGCCGCGGTGCAGGCGGCCAGGTCCTGCGGCTACACGGGGGCGGGGACGGTGGAGTTCATCGTGCCCGGCGCTGATCCGTCGGCGTATTTCTTCATGGAGATGAACACCCGGCTGCAGGTCGAGCACCCGGTCACCGAGCTGGTCACCGGCCTTGACCTGGTGGCGTGGCAGTTGCGGGTGGCGGGCGGCGAGCCGCTGGACTTCGGCCAGCAGGACGTCGTGCTGACCGGGCACGCGGTCGAGGCGCGGATCTGCGCGGAGACCGCCAGGCCCGGTGACGGCCGGGTCGACTTCCTGCCCTCGGCCGGACCCGTGCTGGCGCTGCACGAACCGGTGGGGCGGCCCGGTGTGCGGGTGGATTCGGGGCTGCTGGCGGGCACGGAGGTCGGCACCGCCTACGACCCGATGCTGGCCAAGGTGATCGCTCACGGACCCGACCGGGCGACGGCGCTGCGGCGGCTGCGGGCGGCGCTGGCGGAGACGGTGGTGCTCGGGCTCGACACCAACACCGGCTTCCTGCGGCGGCTGCTCGGGCATCCGGCGGTGGCGGCGGGCGAGCTGGACACCGGGCTGATCGAGCGGGAGGCCGCCGCGCTGGTGCCGGACGGGGTGCCCGACGAGGTGTACGCGGCCGCGGCGCTGCTGCGGCAGGCGGCGCTGGCCCCGGCGCCCGGGCCGGACGGCTGGACCGACCCGTTCTCGGTGCCCAGCGGATGGCGGCTGGGCGGCGAGCCGGCCTGGACCGTGCACCACCTGCGGGTGCCGGGCCACGAACCGGTGACGGTCCGGGTCAGGCAGGGTGAGGTAAGGATCGGCGACGCCCCCGCGGCGGCGGCCGGGGTCGTCCTGGACGGGCCGCGGGCGCTGCTGCACACCGGGGACCTGGTGCACACCTTCTTCCGGGCGGGCGAGTGGCTGGGCCGGGACGGCGACAGCTGGTGGGTGCAGCCGTACGACCCGGTGGCGGCGGCGCTGCGGGGTGCCGCCCTGGGCGCGGGCGGCGGCGCGCTGACCGCGCCGATGCCGGGCACGGTCACCGTGGTGAAGGTCGCCAAGGGCGAGGACGTGGTGGCCGGGCAGAGCCTGCTGGTGGTGGAGGCGATGAAGATGGAGCACGTGATCACCGCCCCGCACGACGGGACGGTGGCCGAGATCGACGTCATGGCGGGCTCGACGGTGGCGATGGACCAGGTGCTGGCCGTGGTCAGCCCCGCCGAGCCGTCCGGCGGCGGCGCGCAGGACCCGGCGCCCAGCCGGTCCGGGGAGGCGTCATGACCGGGACCGGGGACGGCGGCGCCCGGGAGGTGCCCGAGGTGCTGGGCCTGGGGCTGCCGATGGCGGCGCCGATGGACGGGCTGCCGCGGCGGGTGCGGATCCACGAGGTGGGGGCGCGCGACGGGCTGCAGAACGAGAAGCAGGTCGTGCCGACCGCGGTGAAGGCCGAGTTCATCCACCGGCTGGCCGCGGCGGGGCTGACGACGATCGAGGCGACCAGTTTCGTGCACCCCCGCTGGGTGCCCCAACTGGCGGACGCGGCCGAGCTGATGCCGCTGCTCGCCGACCTCGGCGACCTCGGCGACCTCGGCGATCCGGGCACGCGGGAGCTGGCGGTGCGGCTGCCGGTGCTGGTGCCCAACGAACGGGGCCTCGACCGGGCGCTGGAGCTGGGCGTGCGGGAGATCGCGGTGTTCGGCAGCGCCACCGAGTCCTTCGCCAAGGCGAACCTCAACCGGACGGTGGACGAGTCGCTGGCGATGTTCGAGCCGGTGGTGGCGCGGGCCAGGGCGGCGGGGGCAACGGTCCGCGGCTATCTGTCGATGTGCTTCGGCGACCCATGGGAGGGTCCGGTGCCGGCCGGGCAGGTCGCGGCGGTGGCCCGGCGGCTGCACGCGATGGGCTGCACCGAGCTGAGCCTCGGCGACACCATCGGGGTGGCGACGCCCGGCCAGGTCACCGCGCTGCTGGACGAGTTGACCGGCAGCGGCCCCGGCGGCGCGGCGATAGGCGGCGGGATCCCGGTGGAGCAGCTCGCCGTGCACTTCCACGACACGTACGGGCAGGCGCTGTCCAACACGCTGGCCGCACTGCAGCGGGGCGTCACCGTCGTGGACGCGTCGGCGGGCGGGCTGGGCGGCTGCCCGTACGCGAAGAGCGCCACCGGGAATCTCGCGACAGAAGACCTCGTATGGATGCTGAACGGGCTCGGCATCAGCACCGGGGTCGACCTCGACCGCCTCAGCGCCACAAGCGTCTGGATGGCGGAGCAGTTGGGACGGCCGAGCCCGTCCCGTACCGTCCGCGCCCTCACCCACCGGGAGCAGTAGCCATGCCGATCGACCACCGTCTGTCCGAGGAGCACGAGGAGCTGCGCGCCACCGTCGCGGAGTTCGCCCGGGACGTGATCGCGCCGAAGATCGGCGAGTTCTACGAGCAGGAGGAGTTCCCGTACGAGATCGTGCGGGAGATGGGGCGGATGGGGCTGTTCGGGCTGCCGTTCCCCGAGGAGTACGGCGGGATGGGCGGCGACTACTTCGCGCTGTGCCTGGTACTGGAGGAGCTGGCCCGGGTGGACTCCTCGGTGGCGATCACCCTGGAGGCGGGGGTGTCGCTGGGTGCGATGCCGGTGTTCAGGTTCGGCACCGAGGAGCAGAAGCGGGAGTGGCTGCCGCGGCTGTGCTCGGGCGAGATGCTGGGGGCGTTCGGGCTGACGGAGCCGGACTGCGGCTCGGACGCGGGCGGCACCCGGACCACGGCCCGGCTGGACGAGGCGGCCGGGGAGTGGGTGATCAACGGCACCAAGTGCTTCATCACCAACTCGGGCACCGACATCACCGGCCTGGTCACGGTGACGGCGGTCACCGGGCGTACCGAGGACGGCCGCCCGCTGATCTCGTCGATCATCGTGCCGTCGGGCACGCCGGGCTTCACGGTGTCGAAGAAGTACAGCAAGGTCGGGTGGAACGCGTCGGACACCCGGGAGCTGTCCTTCAGCGACTGCCGGGTCCCGGCAGCGAATCTGCTCGGGGAGAAGGGCCGGGGCTATGCGCAGTTCCTGCGCATCCTGGACGAGGGCCGGATCGCGATCTCGGCGCTGTCGACCGGGCTGGCGCAGGGCTGCGTGGACGAGTCGCTGGCGTACGCACGGACCAGGGAGGCGTTCGGGCGGCCGATCGGCGCCAACCAGGCGATCCAGTTCAAGCTCGCCGACATGGAGATGCGGGCGTACACCGCGCGGCTGGCGTGGCGGGACGCGGCGTCCCGGCTGGTGCACGGGGAACCGTTCAAGAAGGAGGCGGCGCTGGCGAAGCTCTACTCCTCGGAGATCGCGGTGACCAACGCCCGGGAGGCCACCCAGATCCACGGCGGCTACGGCTTCATGAACGAGTATCCGGTGGCCCGGATGTGGCGCGACTCCAAGATCCTGGAGATCGGCGAGGGCACCAGCGAGGTGCAGCGGATGCTGATCGCCAGGGAACTGGGGCTCACAGGCTGACCGCCCCGCGGCCTCCGGACCCCGGACCCGCGCCCCCTGAACCCTGGAAGCCCGAAAGCCCGAGCATCACTCCTTTGGCCGCCCTTGACCTGCTTTCCTGCCCGGAATCGGGCAGGATTCTTGCAAAGTGAAGATCATCACACGAGTATCAACGGGTGCTCGAACGCCGGACCTCCTACGACGACCTGATCGACCACCTGGTGCGCACCACGCCGCTGCACCGCGGCGAGGCGACCCGGGTGGTGCTGGACGTCCTGGCGTACTTCGACGAGACGACGGAGGAGTACGTCCGCCGCAGACACCGTGAGCTCCAGGCGAAGGGCCTGGTCAACGCGGAGATCTTCGAGCGGATCGGCGAGGAGCTGCCGCATCGGGCAGTGGCCCCCGCCGCGCTCTCCCAGCGCCAGCTCCGCCGCATCGTCTACGGCTGAGCCGCGCGGTCCCGGCCGGGCGCAGGAACGGGCACCGCCCGGCCGGCACGAGAGCACGCAGGACATCCAGGGCATACAGGTCAGAGCGCCACCGGAAGTACAGGGCGACGGAGAGGACGAACGGGCACATGTGCGGAATCGTCGGTTACATCGGCAAGCGCGACGTGGCACCGCTGCTGCTTGAGGGCTTGCAGCGGCTGGAGTACCGCGGTTACGACTCGGCCGGCATCGTCATCACCGGTAAGACGGGCGAGCTGCGCACGGTCAAGGCCAAGGGCCGGGTGCGCGAGCTGGAGTCGCGCATCCCGAAGCGCTACGCCGGCACCACCGGTATCGCCCACACCCGCTGGGCCACCCATGGCGCGCCCAGCGACGTCAACGCGCATCCGCACCTGGACGGCGACGAGAAGGTCGCGGTCGTCCACAACGGGATCATCGACAACGCCTCCGAGCTGCGCACCCGGCTGTCCGCCGAGGGCATCGTCTTCGTCTCCGAGACCGACACCGAGGTGCTGGCCCATCTCATCGCGCGGTCCGCCGCCGAGACGCTGGAGAAGAAGGTCAGCGAGGCGCTCCGCTCGGTCGAGGGCACCTACGGCATCGCGGTCCTGCACCAGGACTTCCCCGGCCGGATCGTGGTCGCCCGGAACGGCTCCCCCGTGGTGCTGGGAATCGGCGAGAAGGAGATGTTCGTCGCCTCCGACGTCGCCGCGCTGGTCGCCCACACCCGGCAGGTCGTCACCCTCGGGGACGGCGAGATGGCCACCCTCAAGGCCGACGACTTCCGTACGTACACCACCGAGGGCTCGCAGACCACGGCGACGCCGACCACCGTGGAGTGGGAGGCCGAGTCGTACGACATGGGCGGCCACGACACGTACATGCACAAGGAGATCTTCGAGCAGGCCGAGGCGGTGGACCGGGTACTGCGCGGGCGGATCGACGACCGCTTCGCGACCGTGCACCTGGGCGGGCTGAACCTGGACGCGCGCGAGGCGCGGAGTGTGCGCCGGATCAAGATCCTGGGCTGCGGCACCAGCTTCCACGCCGGCCAGATCGGCGCCGGGCTGATCGAGGAGCTGGCGCGCATCCCCGCGGACGCGGAGCCCGCGTCGGAGTTCCGCTACCGCAATCCCGTGGTGGACCCCGACACCCTCTACGTCGCCGTGTCGCAGTCCGGCGAGACCTACGACGTGCTGGCCGCCGTTCAGGAGTTGAAGCGCAAGGGCGCCCGGGTGCTGGGCGTGGTCAACGTCGTGGGGTCCGCCATCGCCCGGGAGGCGGACGGCGGCACCTATGTGCACGCCGGGCCCGAGGTCTGCGTGGTCTCCACCAAGTGCTTCACCAACACCGTGGTGGCCTTCGCCCTGCTGGCGCTGCATCTGGGCCGGGTGCGCGACCTGTCGGTCACCGACGGGAAGCGGATCATCGAGGGCCTGCGCAGGCTGCCGGCCCAGATCGAGGAGATCCTCAAGACCGAGCCGGACATCAAGCAGCTGGCCAAGGCCTACGCCGACGCGCGCTCGATGCTCTTCATCGGCCGGGTCCGCGGCTATCCGGTGGCCCGCGAGGCGTCGCTGAAGCTCAAGGAGGTCAGCTACATCCACGCCGAGGCCTACCCGGCCTCCGAGCTGAAGCACGGGCCGCTGGCGCTGATCGACCCGTCGATGCCGACCGTCGCGATCGTGCCCGACGACGACCTGCTGGAGAAGAACCGCGCGGCGCTGGAGGAGATCAAGGCCCGCAGCGGCCGGATCCTGGCCGTCGCGCACCAGGAGCAGGAGAAAGCGGATCACACGATCGTGGTACCGAAGAACGAGGACGAGCTCGACCCCATCCTGATGGGCATCCCGCTCCAGCTCTTCGCCTACCACACCGCCCTGGCCCTGGGCCGGGACATCGACAAGCCGCGCAACCTGGCGAAGTCCGTCACGGTGGAGTAGCGGCGCCCGGGTCAGCCGTACGAGTGGGGGGGGGGGGGGGGGGGGGGGGGGGGGGGGGGGGGGGGGGGGGGGGGGGGGGGNAAAACGGTGTATTTGTGGTTTGGGTTGTTGGGGGGGGGGGGGGGGCGGGGGTGGGGGGGGGGGGGGGGGGGGCCCCCCCCCCCCCACTCATGCATCTGTCCTACGGTCCGCGCGAAGGACCGGCCGCGCCTCCCGCCGGGGACAGGCCGCGCTACGGGATGACCACCACCGGCCGCTGCGCCCGCCGGGCGAGCCGCCCGGCGACCGAGCCGAAGATCCGCCCGGCCAGCCCGTGGGTGCCGCCGACCACGATGGCGTCGGCCTCGTACTCCCGGCCGACCTCCTCCAGCTCGTGGCAGATGTCGCCGCCGCGCTCGACCAGCACCCAGGAGATCTCGGCGAGATGGTCGGCGCAGGCCAGCTCAAGGCCCAGCACCTCGGTGCGGTGGTCGGGGACGTCCACGAAGACCGGCGGCTCGCAGCCCGCCCAGACGGTGGCCGGCAGCCGGTTGGCGACATGGACGATGATCAGCGCGGAATGCGTCCTGCGGGCCATGCCGATCGCGTAAGACAGGGCGCGCTCGCTGGAAACGGAACCGTCGAAGCCCACCACGACGCCGTGCCGGAAGGCGGGATCACAGGCGTGGCTCAGGGCTGGAGTCTGCTCGGGCAGTGCCGCCGATTCGGCGAGCGGCCTGCGGTCGGCGGGCTCTGGGAAGTCATGACCGGCCATGATGCGGATTCTCGGCGAGGGCGGCGCTGGTGCGCCGAGCAGCGGACAGGACGGTGTATGCGGGCCGGGCCGTCGAATCAGCCCGTTTCGGCCACTTCATCACGTCCCGTCCCTCTCTCCAGAGTACGGCCGTGAAGTCCGCCTGCACAGATGCGGCGGTGCCTTCACAGGTCGCGTACCCCGAGTTCCCTGGAGGATGCCGGAGCGGCGCCCGGAGCGCAACGCCATCCCGCCAACCGACTGCACGGCGCGGCGCACCGGAGCATCCCGGGGGCGCACCGGATCACCCTCCGGCGGTCGTGCGCGGTATCCGTCATTTACCCGCCCCGGACATGGGATATCCACCGTCTTGGAGCGTTCGGCCTGGACCTTGGCAGACCCTTGTACGGGGGCCGAGCGCACCACCCGGCGCCTTTTACGCGCTCCCAGCTACAGAAGGGCGTTTTCCGGCCAACTTCTCTGCCCTGCACTTCTGTTGGGATCGCCACTCGCTAACACCTCTGCCACCTGCGGTTCTACGATGCGGCGTGTCGCGGATGACGCGCCGCGTGGCCGAAGTGACGGGAGGCGTACTTCCCACAGCGCTCCGTGAGTGAAACGCTTCGTGATCGAATGCTTTACGCCACGTTGTCTTGTCGACTTAGCGTCAGGTACCGAAGGTGTCACTAACGCCCCATCTGACACAGTAGATTTGATCATGGGTGGCCTTGCGGGGGGAACAGGCAGGACCGGGGTGACGACGCGTCGATTCGAGGGGGGCTTGAGCTCCATGAGCCAGGAGTCCGGTTCCGGTACGGCGACGGAAAGTCCGTCGCAAGCACCATCGGCATCATCGGCATCGCCTCGCGCCATCCGTAAGCTCTCCGCGCGCCGGCGACCGGAAGTCGTCGCTGTGCTGCTTTTCAGCGGTGGCCCGATCTTCGAGAGTTCCATACCGCTGTCCGTCTTCGGCATAGACCGCCAGGACGCGGGGGTGCCCCGCTACCGGCTGCTGGTCTGCGCCGGCGAGGACGGGCCGCTACGGACCACGGGCGGTCTCGAACTGACCGCGCCGTACGGTCTGGAAGCGCTCTCACGGGCCGGCACCGTCGTGGTGCCGACCTGGCGGTCGATCTCCCAGGCGCCGCCGCCCGAGGCCCTGGAGGCGATCCGCAGGGCCCACGAGGAGGGCGCCAGGATCATCGGCCTGTGCACCGGCGCCTTCGTCCTGGCGGCGGCCGGCCTGCTGGACGGCAGACCCGCCACCACGCACTGGATGTACGCGCCCACGCTCGCCAAACGCTACCCGTCGGTCCATGTGGACCCCAGGGAGCTGTTCGTCGACGACGGCGACGTGCTCACCTCGGCGGGCACCGCGGCCGGCATCGACCTGTGCCTGCACGTGGTGCGCACCGACCACGGCGGCGAGGCCGCGGCGGCGCTGGCCCGCCGGCTGGTCGTACCGCCGCGGCGGGCCGACTGGCAAACCGGCCAGCGGCATCTCGACAGGTCTTTACCTGAGGAGATCGGCGCCGACCCGCTGGCCGAGGTCGTCGCCTGGGCGCTGGAGCACCTGCACGAGCAGTTCGACGTGGAGGCGCTGGCGGCCCGCGCCTATATGAGCCGGCGGACCTTCGACCGGCGGTTCAGGTCGCTGACCGGCAGCGCGCCGCTCCAGTGGCTGATCACCCAGCGGGTGCTGCAGGCGCAGCGGCTGCTGGAGACGTCGGACTACTCGGTGGACGAGGTCGCGGGCCGCTGCGGCTTCCGCTCCCCGGTGGCGCTGCGCGGCCACTTCCGGCGGCAGCTCGGCTCCTCCCCCGCGTCCTACCGGGCCGCCTACCGGGCCCGCAGGCCGCAGGAGGACCAGGACCGCCCGCCGGCGCCCGCGGACCTGTCCGCGCTGCGGCGGGGCGCGGGCCTGGTCGGCGGACCCGGGCACGGGCCGGTCTCGCAGGTCCTGACGGCGCCCGGAAAACCGGAGAGCGACACCTTCGCCCCCCGGGTGCCGGAGCAGCCCGGCAGGGGCGAGCCGCCGGACGGGCAGCGGGGCAGGCTGCGCGCCGGGCGCGGTGTGGGCGCCGCGCTGCCGGGACCGCGTGATCGCCCCGTAGGGTGAGACGCATGAACGACCGGATGGTGTGGATCGACTGTGAGATGACGGGCCTGTCACTGGCGCACGACGCGCTGATCGAGGTGGCAGCCCTCGTCACCGACTCGGAGCTGAACGTGCTCGGCGAGGGGGTGGACATCGTTATCCGCCCGCCCGCCGAGGCGCTCGACACCATGCCGGACGTGGTCCGCGCGATGCACACCGCGTCCGGCCTGCTGGAGGAGCTGGCCGGCGGGGTGGCGCTCGCCGAGGCCGAGCAGCTCGTGCTCGACTACGTACGCGCGCAGGTCGCCGAGCCGCGCAAGGCGCCGCTGTGCGGGAATTCGGTGTCCACCGACCGCGGCTTCCTGGCGCGCGACATGCCCACCCTCGAGCAGCACCTGCACTACCGCATCGTGGACGTCTCCTCGGTCAAGGAGCTGGCCAGGCGCTGGTATCCGCGGGCCTACTTCAACAGCCCGGACAAGAACGGCAACCACCGGGCGCTGGCCGACATCCGCGAGTCCATCGCCGAACTGCGCTACTACCGCGAGGCGGTCTTCGTGCCGCAGCCGGGCCCCGACACCGACACGGCCCGCGCCATCGCGGCCCGCCATGTCGTCCCGGCCGACCCGTCGGCCGCGCACTGACCCGGCCGGCCGGCCGCCGGCGGACCGCGCTCCGACCGGTCGGGGCCGCCCGCGCGGGGCCGCCGTAAAAGCGGGGCGCGACCACCCCCAGCCACCCTGTACACTTTTCGAGGCGGCGCCACCCCAGCAGTAAACAGCCGGGAAAGCGCCGCTCATGGTGGGTGTAGCTCAGCTGGTAGAGCACCTGGTTGTGGTCCAGGATGCCGCGGGTTCGAGTCCCGTCACTCACCCCACCGAGGAAGGCCCGGCCTGCGGAAGCAGGCCGGGCCTTCGCCGTGTACACGGCGGGCAGGCCGCGGGAGGGCCTGCGGGCGCTGCGCCGGGCCTCACGTACCGGCCGCCTCCTGCGCGGCCAGCAGGGCGTCGCCGTGGGCCAGGGTCCAGGCGGCGAGGGCGCGCATGGGGCCGTCGACCAGGGTGGTGCCCAGCGCGGTGAGGGCGTACTCGACGTGGGGCGGCGCCGCCGGGCGGGAGCGGCGGGCGATCAGGCCGTTGGCCACCAGGCGGCGCAGGGTCTCGGTGAGGGCCTTGTCGCTGACGCCGCCGATCGCGTTGAGCAGGTCCCGGCGGCGCCGCGGGCCCGGGCGCAGGCCCGCCAGGACGACCGGGTCCCAGGTGTGGGCGAGCAGGTCGGTGGCCGCGCGCAGCCGGCAGTCGGCCAGCAACTCATCGCAGTGGGCGCCGTCTTCGGGCGCGCGCCCGTCCCCCCGGGCGCCCTCGGCCGGGCGGCGGCCACTGCGCCAGGCGCCCTGTTCCGCCGTGCACCCGGACCCGTCCGCCGTGCGCCCGTCCTCTTCCCGCGTGCGCTCGTCGTCCATGGCCGTCATGGTGGCGTACCCGTTTCCTACCGGTCGGTGCGTATCGGTTTTCCTACCGTAGCCCCGGTACGTCACCGGAGAAGGGGAGCAGGGCATGCGGATCGGGATTCTGGGCACGGGCACGCTGGCCGTCGCACTGGGCGCGGCCTGGGGCAGGGCGGGGCACGAGGTACGGGTCGGGGGGCGCTCGCGGGAACGGGCGGAGGCGGCCGCGGAGCGGATGGGCGGCGCAGCGGTGGCGGTGGAGCCGGCCGAGGCGGTCGCCGGGCGGGACGCGGTGCTGGTCGCCGTGGCCTGGGAGGGCCTTGCGGACATCCTCGGCGCGGCAGGCGCGGCGGGCGGCTCGCTGGCCGGGACGCCGCTGATCGATCCGACCAATGCCGTGGCACATGGTGTCGGCGAACTGCTCACCACCGACGGCCGCTCCATTGCCGAGCACATCGCGGATCTGGCGCCGGGCGCGCATGTGGTCAAGGGCTTCCACCTCTTCGCCGCCGGCCAGTGGAGCGCGGGCCGCGAGCCGGTCACCGTCGCGCTCGCCGGTGACGACGCGGCGGCGCTGGCAACGGTCTCCCGGCTGGCCGAGGACGCGGGCGGGCGCCCCGCCGTGCTCGGGCCGCTGGGCCGCGCCCGGCAGTTGGAGGAGGCGGCCGGATTCGTCATCGGCCTGGTCTTCGCCGGGGTGGATCCTGCTACGGCGATCCCGCACGTCCCGATGCCGCCGGACGTACCAGCGGACGTACCGGACATACCGGCGGACGCGCACACCGACGCAGCCGCGCCCGAAACCCGGCCCGCCACGTAGCCCCGCGGCCTCACGGCCCCCCGAGCGGCACCCGGCACCGGCACCCGGCGCCGGCACGCGGACGGCACCCGCACCCGCACCCCGCCATGTAGCCCCTCAGCCC
>NZ_JAJSYW010000004.1:0-44897 GCF_036815005.1 Streptomyces sp. IBSBF 2435
GGTGGGCAGGGTGATGCGGTCGAGGAGGTCGCCCTCGGGGGTGATCAGGGCGGCGGAGGTCTTGGTGCCGCCGATGTCGACGCCGGCGAGCAGCGTCATCGCAGCCCCGCCTGCTCCAGGATCGCGGCGATGCGGTCGGTCTCCTGGCCGGTCAGCGGGCGCATCGGCGGGCTGACGGTGTTGCCCGCGATCACACCGAGCACGGTGAGCGCGGTCTTGAAGGCCCCCAGCCCCGCGGCCGTGCCGGAGGCGGACGACGGGTCGGCGACCGCGACGATCTCGAAGAGCCGGGCCAGCCGGTCCTGTTCGGCCTTGGCCGCGGTCCAGTCGCCGCGGGCGGCGGCGTCGTGCAGCCGCCGGTAGCCGTGCGGGTCGACATTGCCGAGGCCGGGCACGGAGCCGTCGGCGCCGGCCAGCAGCATCGCGTCGACCACGACCTCGTGTCCGGTCAGCAGCGCGAAGCCGGCCTGGTCGTGCAGGTCGAGGGCGAGTTGGCGGAAGGACACGTCGTCGCCGCTGGAGTCCTTCACCCCGGCCAGGACGCCGTCGGCGGCCAGGGTGCGGACCAGGTCGCGGGAGAGCTTGCTGTGCACGCACACCGGAATGTCGTAGGCGAGGACGGGGACGTCGCAGGCCGCGGCGATCAGTCGGAAGTGCCGGTCGATCTCGGTGGGGTGGGTGCGGGTGTAGAAGGGGGCGGTCGCGACAACGGCCGCCACCCCCCTGGCGGTTGCCGCCGCGGCGCGTTCGATGACCTTGTTGGTGGTGGTCTCGATGGCGCCCGCCAGCACCGGGACCTGCCCGGCCGCGGTCTTCACCACCACGTCCAGGACCGTGTCCTGCTGGTCGTCGGTCAGATAGGCGACCTCGCCCGAGCTGCCCAGGGCGAACAGCGCGTCGACACCGCCGTCGAGGAGGTGGGAGACGACGCGCTCCAGCGAGGCGGTGTCCACCGTGCCGTCGGCGGCGAGCGGGGTGACGACGGGCGGGATGACCCCCGAGAAGGGGGAGGTGCGGGGCTTCACGAACTGCTCCTCGTAGCGGGCTGCGCGGCGGTGGCCGCCGGCGCGGGAATCTGGGGGTGGACGCAGTGCCAGCGGTGGGCGCCGTCCGCGGTCGGCTGCGGGAAGGTGTCGGCGCAGGCGTCGTCGGCCTTCCAGCAGCGGGTGCGGAAGGGACAGCCGCTCGGCGGGCGGGTGGCGGAGGGGACGGGGCCGTTCAGCACGATCCGCTCGGTCGTCTCCAGCAGGCTGGGCGTGGCGGAGAACAGCGACTCGGTGTACGGGTGGGCCGGCGCCCGGGAGACCTGTCCGGCGGGGCCCTCCTCGACGATGCGGCCGAGGTAGAGGACGGCGAGCCGGTCGGAGAGGTGCCGGACGGTCTGGATGTCGTGCGAGATGAAGACCATGCCGAGGCCGAGTTCGGCCCGCAGGTCCATCAGCAGGTTGAGGACCTGGGCGCGTACGGAGACGTCCAGGGCGCTGGTGGGTTCGTCCGCGACGATCAGCTCGGGCTCCAGGGCCAGCGCGCGGGCGATGGCGACGCGCTGGCGCTGGCCGCCCGACAGCTGTCCCGGCAGGGCATGCAGGGTGTGTCCCGGCAGGCCGACCAGGTCGAGGAGTTCGGCGGCCCGGCGCTCCCGGTCGCGTACCGTGCCCCGGCGGTGGACGTCCAGCGGGTCGCGCAGGATGCGGCCGACGGGCATGCGCGGGTTCAGGGCGGTCGAGGCGTCCTGGAAGACCACCCCTACCGAGGACCCGAACTCGGCGCGCCGCCGGGCGGCGGGCATGCCCCACAGGTCCTCACCGCGGAAGAGCACCCGGCCCTCGGTGGGCCGCTGGAGGCCGGTCAGCACCCGGGCCAGGGTGGACTTGCCGCACCCCGACTCGCCGACCAGGCCGACGATCTCGCCGCGCTGCACGGTCAGTTCCGCCGCGGTGAGCGCGTGCACGGCGTCGTGCCTGAACAGGCCGCCGCCGCGGACCCGGTGCCGGACGTGGACGTCTTCAAGCCGGATCATCGTCCGCTCCTTTGCAGCAGTACGGGCTCCGCCGGGTGGTGGCAGGCGAAACCGTGCCGGCCGGCGCCGTCTTCGAGCGGTCCTGCGGACTCCCCGGGGCGCCCAGCGAGTTCGGGCACCTGGCTGCGGCACACCGCGGTCGCGGCCTCGCAGCGGGAGGCGAACCGGCAGCCGGCGCCGAAGTGCCGGGGCGCCGGCACCACCCCCGGCACCTGGTGCAGCCGGTCGGCGCCGGACTCCAGCGAGGTGACCGAGCCGAGCAGGCCGCGGGTGTAGTGGTGGGCGGGGTCGGTGAGCAGCGCCCGCGTGTCCCCGGTCTCGGCGACCTGCCCGGCGTACATCACCGCGACGCGGTGGGCGAGGCCGCCGACGAGCGCCAGGTCGTGGGAGACCAGGATCATCGCGAAGCCGAGTTCGTCGCGCAGCCGGACCAGGAGTTCGACGATCTGGGCCTGGACGGTCACATCGAGCGCGGTGGTGGGTTCGTCGGCGATGAGCAGCCGGGGGCTGCGGGACAGCGCCATGGCGATCAGCACCCGCTGCCGCTGCCCGCCGGACAGCTCGTGCGGGTAGCTGCGCAAGGTGCGCTCGGGGGGCAGGCCGACGAGGTCGAGCAGTTCCGCGGGGCTCTGGGTGCCGCCGCGGGAGGTGAGCTGCTTGAGCTGGCGGCCGACGAGCACCGACGGGTTCAGCGACGACATGGCGTCCTGGTAGACCATCGCGATCTCGGTCCCGGCGAGCGCGCGGCGCTGCCGGGGGGCGAGGTCGAGCAGATTGCGCCCGCGGTAGTCGATGCGCCCGCTCACCTCGGCGTTGCGGGCCAGCAGGCCCATGACGGCCAGGCTGGTGATGCTCTTGCCGCAGCCGGACTCGCCCACCAGGCCGAGGGTTTCCCCCTCCCGGACGGTCAGCGAGATGCCGTCGGCCACGGGGACGCCGCCGTAGCGGTCGGGGAACCGGATCGACAGGTCGCGGATGGCGAGCAGTTCAGGGGCGCCGGCCGGGACGGGCCGGATCGCCGGCGGGTGGGTGGTCATGCGCTCGGCGAGCAGGACGAGGCTGCGCTCGACGGCGGCCCGGTCGTCGTCCGCCGGGCGCTTCCCGGACGGCGGCTCCGCGTCCGTCGCGGTGTCACCGGTCCGACTCGCGGGCGGTTCCGCCGCGGGCCGCGCGGCATCGCCGGCCGCGGCAACGGCGGTCGCGGCAACGGCGGTCGCGGCGGGGTCGATCCGCTCGGCCCGGGCGGCGCCGGGCGAGGCGGAGGCGTCGGTGAGTCCCTCGGAGAGGATGTTCAGGGCCAGCACCGTGACCAGCAGCACCAGGCCGGGGAAGAAGGTGGCCCACCAGCCGCCGGAGAGCAGTATCTGCCGGCCGTAGGAGAGCACATTGCCCCAGCTGGGCTCGGGGTCCTGCACACCGGCGCCGATGAAGGAGAGGCTGGCCTCGAAGATGACGGCCTCGGCGACCAGGACGGTGGCGAACACCATGACGGGCGCGGCGCAGTTGACGGCCACGTGCCGCAGCACGATGTAGCCGCGGCGGGCGCCGATGACCTTCTCCGCGGCGACGTAGTCCTCGCCGTACTGCGCGAGCACATTGGCGCGGACGACGCGGGCCAGCGAGGGCACGTAGACGAAGGCGATGGTGAGGATCAGGACGGGCACGCTGGAGCCGAAGACGGTGACCAGCACGGCGGCCAGGGCGATCGGCGGGAAGGACATGACGACGTCGAGGATCCGCATGACCGTCTCGTCGCCCCATTTGGGCGAGGTGGCGGCCAGCGAGCCGAGGACCGCGCCGGCGACGACCGCGACGGCCGTCGAGCCCAGGCCGATGACCAGGGAGTAGCGGGAGCCGTAGACGACCCGCGCGAAGATGTCGCGGCCGAGCCGGTCGGTGCCGAACCAGTGGTGGCCGCCCGGGGACTGGACGGGGATGCCGGTGGTCAGCGGGTTGTCGGCGACCAGCGGCGCGCACACCGCGGCCAGGATCACGACGACCAGGACGGCGAGCGAGATGCGCGAGGCGAGCGGCAGCGCGCGGAAGCGGATGCCCGGGCGCGACAGTTTGGCGACGACCCGTTGGGGGCCAGTGAACAGGAACATCTCATACCGTCCTGATGCGCGGGTTGACCAGCAGGTACAGCAGGTCGACGACGACGTTGACGACCAGGAAGGCGAGCGCGATCGTCAGGACGGTGCCCTGCACCAGGGCGACATCGCCGCCGGTGACGCCCTCCAGGATGAGCTTGCCCATGCCGGGGAGGTCGAAGATCGTCTCGATGACGACCGCGCCGCTGAGCAGGTAGCCGACCTTGATGCCCAGCACGGTGAGCGGGGTGACCAGCGCGTTGCGCAGGACGGAGCGGACGACCAGCAGCGGTGGCAGGCCGTTGCCGGTCGCCGTGCGGACGTAGTCGCGGTCCAGCTCGGTGACCATCGAGGTGCGGATCAGCCGCGCCAGCGAGGCCGCGACCGGCACCGCGAGCGAGATCGACGGCAGCGCCATGCAGCGCAGCCAGCCGGTGAAGGAGTCGCCCGGGTTGACGTAACCGCCGGTCGGGAAGAAGGAGTTGTCCAGGGCGAACCGCTGGATCAGCAGCACGCCGAGCCAGAAGGACGGCACCGCGACACCGGCCATCGACACCGCGCGGAAGACATGGTCGGGCCAGCGGTCGCGGTACATCGCGCCGACGACACCGAGTGCGACGGCCAGGACGACCGCGAGCAGCAGCCCCAGCAGGGTGAGTTGCAAGGTGAGCGGGAAGGCCACGGCGATACGGTGGGCGACCGGCTGGCTCGGCGGCACGGTCACCCCGAGGTCGCCGTGCAGCAGGCGCCCGATGAAGTGGACGTAGCGGACGGGCAGCGGGTCGTCGAGCCCGTTGGCCCGGGCGAACGCCGCGCGGGCCGCGGCGGTCGAGTTCTCCCCCAGCGCGTTGTAGGCGGGGTCCGCGGGGGAGAACTGGAGCACGACGAAGACCAGCAGGGTGATGCCGAGGATCATCGCCGGCATGATCGCCACGCGGCGCAGCGCGAGCCGGAGGAAAGCGAACATCGGTTGTTCCTAGCGGTAGGTCCTGGACGACTGGGGGTGCCGGGGCCGGCGGCCGGGGAGGCGGCGCGCCGGCCCGGCGGCTCAGGCCGGGGCCACCCCGAGGAAGGACAGGCCCGTCGTCGGCACGGGGCTGAACCCGGACAGCGCCTGGCTGTTCCAGGCGGTCGGCAGCTTGCGGTGCAGGATCGGGTAGAGCGGCGCCTGGTCGGCGACGATGTCCGTGACCTGGGCCCACAGGCCGGCCCGCGCCTTGTCGTCGGCGGAGCGGGCGGCCTTGTCCAGCAGCGCGACGACCTGCTTGCCCGCCGCGGTGCCCGACCAGCGGTAGCGGGTCTCGGGCCAGGTGCCGACGTAGAACCAGCGCATCAGCAGGTCGACGTCGTTGCCGAAGACCGACGGGTCGCCGGGCGCGACCAGCAGGTCGAAGTCGCCGGTGTCGATCTTCGCGTACTGGGCGGAGGACTGGCCGATGCTCAAGGTGGTGCTGACGCCGACCGCGTCCCAGCTCTCCTTGACCAGCGGCGCGATGTCCTGCACCCAGGAGGTGTCGGTGGTCAGGACGGTCACCTTCAGGCCGCTGACGCCGGCGGCCTTCAGCAGCGCCTTCGCCTTCACCGGGTCGTGGCCGTAGACCGTGGCGGCCTTGACGTAGTCGGGGTGGCCGGGCTGGAGGTAGCCGGTGGCCGCGGTGGCCTGGCCGGACATCGCGGTGGCGATGATCTTCTCGGTGTCCAGCGCGTAGTGCAGGGCCTGCCGCACCCGCTGGTCGTCGAAGGGCTTCTTGGCGCAGTTGAACATCAGGAAGAGGTTGCCGAAGGACGCGGCCGACTCGACGGTGGACTTGCGCCTCAGGCCGGACATGTCGATGTACGGCACGTCCTCGATGGCCGCGACCCGGCCGGACTGCATCGCGCTGACCCGGGCGGAGGCGTCGGAGAGCAGATTCCAGGTCATCGACTCGGCCTTGGCCGGGTACCGCCCGTTGTACTTCGGGTACTTCCGGAAGACGATCTTGTCCTCGCGGGTGGCCGACACCAGCGCGTACGGCCCCGAGCCGACCGGTTTGGCGTCGAAGGCCTTCTGGCCGGCCTGCACGATCTTCTTCGGTACGACCTTGGCAACCGATATCCGGGACGGGAAGAGCGCGAAGGGGTACTTCAGCGTGAACTCGACCGTACGGGGGTCCACCGCCCGCGCGGAGTCGAAGAAGGGCAGGAACTGCGCCATCAGGGACGCGTTCTTCGGGTCCAGGATGCGCTGGAAGCTGAAGACGACGTCGTCGGCGGTGACGGCGGAGCCGTCGTGGAAGGTCGCGCCCTCGCGCAGGGTGGCGCGGTAGGTCGTCGGGCCGATCTTCACCGGCATCGCGGTGGCCAGCGCGGGCCGGGCGGTCAGCGTGACCGGGTTGAGGTCCACCAGTCCTTCGAAGATGTGCCAGTTGGCCGCGACCGGGGTGGCGCCCGAGGAGGTCATCGGGTCGAACCCGGTGGACAGGGCGTACGAGATGCCCGCGGTGATCGTGCCGCCGGCCGTTCCGCCGCCGCCGGAGCCGGAACCGGAGCCGGCGTTCGTGGTCGAGGAGGGTCCGCCGCACGCGGCGAGGGTGCCGGTGAAGGCGGCGGCTGCGCCGACCGCGCCGGAATAGCGCAGGAAAGCGCGGCGATCGACTCTGGCGGGTGTCCGTCGAGAAGACACGGGAACCTCCGGGACAGGAAGGGATGGACGGTGGGGAGCGGTGCCGGGCCGGGCCCGGGGTGCCGGACGGCCGTGGCCGCGCCCGGCGGTACCGGGCCGCCGGGCGGCGCCGCCCGGCGTCTGCCGAACAGCGGCGGGTCGGCGAGAACAGCACCGCGAACACTCTGTGCAACATAGGACATCAGATGTCTGATGCCTGATAGGGTGGACCGTAGCCGCAAGGACGAGAGGGGTCAAGGGGTGGACGCAAGTCGCAACTCCAGCAAAGGGCGGGGCAGCCGCCTGCTGATGCACGAGGTCAGCGAAGGTATCAAACGTTACATCCTGGACAACGGACTCCGTCCGGGCGACCTCCTGCCCACGGAGAACGAGCTGTGCGAGGCGCTGGACGCGAGCCGCTCCAGTGTCCGCGAGGCCGTGAAGACCCTGGACGTCCTCGACATCGTGGAGGTGCGCAGGGGCCACGGCACCTACGTGGGGCGGCTGGGGCTGTCCGCGCTGGTGGAAAGCCTCACTTTCCGTGGCCTTCTCGACCGGGACGACGACATGCAGCTCATGCTGGAGCTGGCGGACATGCGCGAGCTGTTCGAGCGCGGCATGGCCGACCGCATCGTGGCCGCGCTCGGCGCGGGCGACGTGGCCGCGCTCGACGCCCTCGTCAACGACATGGACACCTCCGGCAGCGGCGACGGCACCGGCTTCGTGGAGGCCGACCGCGCCTTCCACGCCCTGCTGGTCGCCCCGCTGGGCAACGAGCTGATCGGCCAGCTCTCGGCCGCCTTCTGGGACGTCTACATCGTCGTCGCCCCGCACCTGAACGGGATCACCCGGGCCGACGAGGTCGAGACGGTCCACCACCACCGCCGGATCGTGGACGCGGCCCGCAGCCGGGACGTGGCGGCCTTCGCCGCTGCCGTCTCCGACCACTACGCGCCGGTACGGCGGCGGATCGCCGAGGCCAGGACGGCAGGTCCCGCCGGCGCGGAGGCGGGAGCCGGGACCGGCGGCGGGAGCAGGCACGGGGCCCGCGAGGGCACCGTCATCGCGCCCCGCCGGATACGGCACCGCCTTGACGCCGACGGGGACTCCGCCTAGATTCCCGCCGTGCGGACATCAGACATCAGATGTCCCAGTTCGCGAGGAGCCCGCCGTGCCCCTGACCGACCTCACCCTGGCGGAATGCCTCGACTACCGGGCCGGGCAGCCCGCACCCGCCGGCTTCGGCGCGTTCTGGTCCCGGACGCTGGAAGAGGCGGGGCGGACCGCCCGGCCGCCGCGGTTCGAGGCCGTCGACGCCGGACTGCCCGCGGTCCGCGTGAGCGATGTCACCTTCACCGGATACGGCGGCGAGCCGGTGCGCGGCTGGCTGCGGCTGCCCGCCGCACCGTCCGGCCCGCTCGGCTGCGTGGTGGAATACCTCGGCTACGGGCGCGGCCGTGGCCTGCCGCACGAGAATCTGACCTGGGCCGCGGCCGGCTACGCCCACCTGGTCATGGACACCCGCGGCCAGGGCTGGTCGGCCGCGCCCGGGGCGACGCCCGACACCGGCGGCACCGCGGACGGCTCCGTGCCCGGCTTCCTCACCCGGGGCACGGACCGCCCCGACGACCACTACTACCGGCGGCTCTACACCGACGCGGTGCGCTGCGTGGCCGCCGCCCGCAGCCACCCCGAGATCGACCCCGACCGGGTCGTGGTCACCGGCGTCAGCCAGGGCGGCGGGATCGCGCTGGCTGTCGCGGGCCTCGTACCGGGGCTCGCGGGCGTGCTGCCCGACGTGCCCTTCCTGTGCCACATCCGGCGCGGCGCCGAATGCGCCGTCCTGCCGCCGTACACCGAGATCGCCGGCTACCTCGCGCTGCACCGGGACCGCGCCGAGCCGCTCTTCGCCGCGCTCGACCACTTCGACGGGCTGCACTTCGCCCCCCGCGCCACCGCCCCCGCGCTGTTCTCGGTGGCGATGATGGACCAGGTCTGCCCGCCCTCCACCTGCATAGCCGCGTATCACGCGTATGCGGGCCCCAAGGAGCTGGCGGTCTACCACTTCAACGGCCACGAGGGCGGCGGCGAATTCCACCGGGCCCGGCAGCTGGCCTGGGTCCGGGAGCGGCTGGGCCAGGACCGTACCGCCGCGCTCGGCCCGGAACCGCGCTGACCCGGGCGGTGCGCCGGCCCCGGAGCCGACTCCGGCTTCCGCTGCCGTGCCAGGACCGACTACGGTGACGTCGGCCGTTCACCGTGCGCGGGCCGTTCCGAGTGGAGGACCTGGTGGGCGAGGAGGCAGCCCGGTTGCCGCAGCTGCGGCTCGACGAGTTGCTGGACGAGCTGCAGGTCAGGATCGACGCGGCGCGCGGCACCCGGGACCGGGTGCACAGCCTGCTGGAAGCGGTCCTGTCGGTCGGCGGCGAACTGGACCTGCCGCAGGTGCTGCGGCGGATCGTGGAGGCCGCGGTGGTGCTGGTCGACGCGGAATACGGCGCGCTCGGCGTCATCGAGGGCACCCTGCTCTCGCAGTTCCTCACCAGCGGGATCTCGGCCGAGCAGGCCCGGGCGATCGGGCCGCTGCCGTCGGGGCACGGCCTCCTCGGCGAGCTGATCCGCCACCCGGAGCCGCTGCGGCTCACCGAGATCTGCGACCACCCGGCCTCGCGCGGCTTCCCGGCGGGCCATCCGCCCATGCACTCCTTCCTGGGCGTGCCGATCCGGGTGCGCGACGAGGTGTTCGGGAACATCTACCTCACCGAGAAGCACGGCGGCGGCGACTTCGACGGCGAGGACGAGGCGATCCTGCGCACGCTGGCGGTGGCCGCGGGCGTCGCCATCGAGAACGCCCGCCTGTACAAGGCCGCCCGCGAGCGGCAGCGGTGGCTGGAGGCGAACGCCCAGATCGTGGGCGACCTGCTGTCCGGCGCGGACGAGATGGCGGTGCTGCGCGGCATCGTCGGGCACGCGAGCCACATCCTCGACGCCGACCTCGGTGTGATCGCGCTGCCGTTCGGCGAGAGCACGGATCTGCAGGTGGTCATCGCGGTCGGGGTGGACGCCGAGGCCCACAGCGGTCTGGTGCTGCCGGTGGAGGGCTCCTTCATGGGCGCCGCCCTGGCCGCCGGGGGTTCCCTCACCACCAGCGAGATACGCAATGACCCGCGGGCCGCGTTCGGGCCGCCGCGGTGGGAGGGGCTCGGGCCCGTGGTGGCGGTCCCCATGCTGGCCGAGGACCGGGCACGCGGGGTGCTGCTGCTGGGCCGCGCGGAGCACGCCCAGCCGTTCGCGCGGGACGAGACGGCCCCGCTGGCGGCCTTCGCCGGGCAGGCCGCGCTGGCCATGGAACTGGCCGAGCGCCGCCGGGCCACCGAGCAGATGGCGCTGCTGGAGGACCGCGACCGGATCGCCCGTGACCTGCACGACCTGGCCATTCAGCGGCTCTTCGCCACCGGCATGACGCTGCAGAGCTCGCTGCGCTTCATCGACCACCCCGAGGCGAACGAGCGCGTCACGCGGGCGGTGGACGACCTCGACGAGACCATCAAGATCATCCGCTCCACCATCTTCGGCCTCCGGGCGAAGGAAGCCGACCGCGAGCGGCTGAGCCTGCGGGCGCGAACCGTCAGCGCCGTCGAGTCGGCCGCCCGCACCCTCGGGTTCACCCCCTCGCTGCGGATGGAGGGGCTGATCGACACCGACGTGCCGCAGGCCGTGGCGGAGGACGTGGTCGCGGTGCTGGAGGAGTCGCTGTCGAACGTCGTCCGGCACGCGCGGGCGTCGGCGGTCGAGGTGTCGCTCGCCGTCTCCCCCGGCCTGCTGACCGTCACCGTCGCGGACAACGGCGTCGGCCTCCCCCGCCAGGGCCGCCGCAGCGGCCTGCGCAATCTCGCCGAGCGCGCCGAACGCCACCGCGGCGACATGGCGGCGGCGCCCGCCGACGGCGGCGGCACCCGGCTGGTGTGGCGCGTGCCGCTCGGGCGGTAGGAGGCGGCGGTCGGGCGTCGGGCGGTGCGTCCAGGGCGCCGGGCCTCGGGCCATCGGGCGCCGGGCCCCGGGCGGACCCGTCCAGGACACCGTACGGTCGGGCGTCAGGCACCCGTCGGGGCGTCCAGGACGTCGTGGACCGGTCGGCGGGGGCTGGCCGGGCCTTCCGGGCCGTAGCCGAGGCGGATGAGCATCTGGACGTAGCCCCTGCCCGCGCCGGGTTCGCGCAGCGCCCAGCGGGTGCCGGGCCATTCCAGCGCCTGGTGCAGGAGCGAGGCGCGCAACTGGTGCACGGTGCCGGTCAGCAGGATGTTCTCCAGCGCCTGGCCCGCGCGCAGCCAGTCCGCGCGGCTGTCGTGCCGGGTGGACAGCACCGCGATCAGCGGGCGCTGTTCGAAGACCGCCGAGGGCCGGTCGTAGGCAGGACGCAGAGCCGCGAAGTCCCGTACGGGGAGCCGCCCGGCCGCGTCCCGCGGCCCGAGCACCGCGCCGGGCAGGCCGTCCGACGCCCCGTCCCGTACCCAGCTGCGGCTCTCCGCCAGGCGGACGGGGTCGGTCGCGGTGAACCACTCGGCCTCCGCGGTCAGTTGCAGGAGCCGGCGGACCTCGTTCACCTCGGGGAAGGCCAGTTCGGCCCCTTCCGCCACCGCCGCCTCGCCGAGTTCGGCGAGCGCCTGCGCCGGAACCGCCCGGCCGGTGAAGGGCAGCCGGCTGCTGCGCCGGCGCCATACCGCGTCGTAGAGACCCTGCCGGTGGCGGGAGGCGCCGGGCAGCGGACCCGCCGGCCGTACCGACGCCAGCAGGTCGGGCTCGGCGGGCCGGGGGAGCAGGCGTACCGCCGGCTCCCAGCCGAAGTGCGCGACCGCCACCCGCAGGTTGAACAGCGCCGCCCCGACCGACACGTGCAGGCCGCGGCCCACCGGGTCGGTGTGCCGTAACCCCCGCTCCTGCGCCGCCCGCACCTCGATCGTGGAGGTGCCGGGGTCGAGCCGGTAGCGCCACGGCTGCGTGTTGTGCAGGGACGGCGCCGCCACGGCCGCCGCAACCAGCTTCTCCAGAACCGCCGCGTCCAGTGCGGTGTTGTGCATTGCGCTCTCCTCGGGCCGCCGTGGCTCAAGGCTCGCCGGGCGGGGAGCGGCCCGGCAGGGGAAGGACGTCCCCGGCGGCAGGGCCGATCGGCCCTGCCGTCAGCGGCGGCCGTGTCCGGGACCGGGCGGCGGAGCCGTGCTGTTCGAGGCGATGACCGCGGCCTGGACCCGGCGCTCGACGCCGAGCTTCGCCAGCAGCCGCGACACGTTGTTCTTCACCGTCTTCTCCGACAGGTAGAGCTGCTTGCCGATCTGCCGGTTGGTGAGGCCCTCGCCGATGAGGGCCAGGATCTCGCGCTCGCGGGGGGACAGCCCGGCCAGCGCCTCCTGCTCGGGGTCCGCAACGGAGTGGTCCGCCCGCAGGCTGCTCATCAGGCGGGCCGTGGTGGCCGGGTCGAGCAGCGACTGCCCGGAGGCGACCGTCCGCACCGCCGAGACCAGGTCGGAGCCCTTGATCTGCTTCAGTACGTAGCCGGCCGCGCCCGCCATGATCGCGTCGAGCAGCGCGTCGTCGTCGTCGAACGAGGTCAGCATCAGGCAGGCCAGCGAGGGCATGGCCGAGCGCAGCTCCCGGCAGACCGAGATCCCGTCGCCGTCGGGAAGGCGGATGTCCAGCACGGCGACGTCCGGGCGCAGCGCGGGGCCGCGGGCCAGCGCGTGACCGGCCGACTCGGCCTCGCCCACGACCGCGATATCGGGTTCGGCGTCCAGCAGATCATGGACACCGCGGCGCACGACCTCGTGGTCGTCCACGAGGAAGACCCGGATCGGGGACGCCGCGGAGAATCGCGGTACCTCACTCATGAGCGGACGCCTCACCTGTCGCCGGCCGGCCCGGTGCCGTCCCTGGTCCTCCGATCATCGCGCGCGGGTCCGTACCGCACCAGGGCCGAACGGACCCGGCGGCCCGCCGTCCGGCCCCGCGGTCCCGCGGCGCACCGCCGTGCCGTGCGCGTGCGGCGGTGTCACCTCGCCGGCGAGGCGGGGTGCCGCCGCCAGGGGGCCTCCTGGCCGGCCCGCGGCCCGGTGTCGTCACGGCGGCTGGTGAGGCGGTTGTCGACGGCGACGACACCGTCGATCCGGGCGGTGGCGTTGCCCGCGATGGCCACGTCGCTCTCCCGTTCCAGCCTGCCCTCCAGCGTCACGACACCGTCGTGGACCGCCACCCCCGCCGCGAGCGGGGTCAGCCAGAGGGTCCTGACCAGGACTTCCTGGATGACGTCCTCGCGGATGTCCGCGTCGGGGCGGAGGAAGACCTGGAGCACGTCGCGCCGGGTCACGATCCCGACCAGCCGCTCCTCCTCGTCGAGGACCGGCAGCCGCTCGACCCGGTGCTGGGCCATGGCGCGGGCGGAGAAGGCGATCGAGTCGTCCGCGTGGACGGTCACCGGCGGGGTGGACATCAGCCGCCCGGCCGTCAGCGCCCCGGCCTTCGCCGCGTTCCTGCGGGACGCCGGGCTCAGCGGCAGCCGGTGCCGGGGAGCCGTCTCCTCCTGCCGGGCCTGCCGGACCATCAGGTCGGACTCCGAGATGACGCCGACCACCTTCTCGTCGTCGTCCACCACGGGCACTGCGCTGATGCGGTGCTGCGCGAGGAGCGCCGCGACCTGCTTGAAGGGGGTCGTCTCACGGACCCGGACGACGTCGCTCGTCATGACGTTCCCGACCTTGCGGTGCTTCATGGTGTGCTCCTGTGCATGCGTGCCGAGCGCTCGGCGTGGACGGCGGTGGGCAGGGGCCGTGCGGGTGCCACGGCCGGCCGGCGGGCTGATGGCCGCCCGCCGGGGGTGAGTGGGCAAGGGTCGCAAGGGTCCTACGGGCCGGGGTCCCAAGGGTGCCGCAGCTGGAGGTGCCCGGGGGGCTGCAACGTCTCGGGGCCGTAGATGCCGAGGGCGGCCAGCAGGTCGAACTCCGGGTCGCGTCGGTCCTCGCCGTCGATGACCACGATGCGGTCCCCGGCGTCCTTCGGCGCCGCCTGGCGCCGGTTGGCGGCCAGCGTGCCGGCGGAGCCGCCGCCGATGACCACGGTCTGCTCGTTCATGGGGTACGTCCTCTCCTCGGGGCGGTATGTGACCCGGTCACGCGGACCCGCCGGGCCTCACGTGCCGTCGGGCGCCGGTGTGCGGGGGCGCTCGGCGGATCGCGGACCGCCGTGGCGGCCCGCGGCGTCGTTCATCGAGCGAACCGCGGCCCGCCGCCTTCACCTTCGCGGGTTCCGGCCGCCGCCGCAGAGGGCCGAACGGCCTTACCGGGAGGGCGGTTCGGCCCGCGAACGGCACTCCCCCCTGGCTCATCCACCGCCGCACAGGCCACGCCAACCTGCACGTGCGCGGCTACAAGGAGAACGGCACCACCACCACGCCCTCCGACATGGTCGTCCGCAACGACCTCGACCGCTACCGCCTCGTCATGGACGTCATCGACTCGCGTCCCCGGCCTGCCCGTCATGGCGGCAGCGGTCCGCCAGCGCATGGAGACACCCGCCTGCGCCACCACGCCAGGATCCGCGAGCACGGCACCGACCTGCCCGAGGTCGCCGACTGGACCTGGCAGGACCGAGCGAGCCCCGGCCCCGTGTGCCGTGCGGCCCGACCGGGCCCGTGGGCAGGGCCGTTCGGCCCGCGAGGTCGGGCCCTGGGCCCCCAGCGCCCGCACCCCCGCCGGCGGGACAGTAATGGCGTACCGGACAGCAACCCATCGAGCAGGGAGACATCATGGCCGTCCACAACCAGCCCAGGCAGCGCTCCGGATTCCACCTGCGCAGCCGGAACGGGGCGTTCGCCGAGCCGGTGAACGACACGACGACCGCCGCCGGCACCGCGCTCGCCGCCAGGGCACTGGCCGCCGTACGGATAGCGACCGGCTTCGTCTTCCTGTGGGCGTTCCTCGACAAGGCCTTCGGCTGGCACTACGCCACCGGCTCAGGAAAGGGCTGGATCGACGGCGGCTCCCCCACCAAGGGCTTCCTGTCCGGCGTGTCAGCCGGCCCGCTGCAGTCGTTCTTCCACCACATCGCGGGACAGGGCTGGACCGACTGGCTCTTCATGCTCGCCCTGCTCGGCATCGGCGCCGCCCTCGTGAGCGGCATCGCCCTGCGCGTCACAGCCGTGGCGGGCACCGTCCTGATGGCGATGATGTGGGCCGCCGAATGGCCCCCTGCCCAGCACCTGTCCACCGGCGCCCCCAGCAAGTCGTCCAACCCGTTCGTGGACTACCACCTCATCTACGCCCTCGCAATGATCCTCTTCGCACTCGCCGCCGCCGGCACCACCTGGGGCCTCGGCCGCCTCTGGGCCCAACTCCCCATCGTCCGCAGCCACGCCTGGCTCCGGTGACGACGCCCGGCCCGCACACCGAGGGGGCACCGCCCACAGGGCGGTGCCCCCTCGCGATCCGCCGCCGTGCCGGCCGGTCAGCAGATGCCGGCGACGATCCGGCCGGCCTCGTCCGCGGCGAAGGTGCCGTCGCCGGCCAGGAGCAGGCTCCGTTCACCGTCCGGCAGGGCCGGACGGTGAACGGCGACCGCGGAGGTCAGCTGGTCTGGAGGGTGAGACCGTAGGCGGACAGGATCGGGTTGACCGGCTGGAACCAGGTCTCGCCGCCCGACGTGCAGTTGCCGTAGCCGCCGGAGGTCACTCCCTGGGCCTGGTCACCGCTGATGAACGAGCCGCCGGAGTCGCCCGGTTCCGCGCACACGTTGGTCTCGGTGAGCCCGTAGACGCTGCCCTGGCTGTAGTTGACCGTCTCGTTCATGCCCAGCACCGTGCCGCAGTGCCAGTGCGACGTCGAACCCGAGCGGCAGATCGAGGAGCCCACCGGGGCCACGGCGGAACCGTGGACCAGCACGTCGGAGACCGTGCCCCAGCCGAGCACGACGTTGACGGTCCACCATCCGCTGCCCACGTTGACCCAGGAGTAGTCGTTGCCCGGGAAGGTGCCGCCCTGGAAGTTGCCGACGTAGGAGCCGTCCCAGCCGTAGACGGCCGCCCCGGCCTGGGCGCAGTGGCCGGCGCTGACGAAACCGCCGCGGACGGAGAAGCCGATGGAACAGCGGATGCCGTGACTGGTGTACGGGTCACCGCCGACCGTGCCCGCGGACAACGTTGTCGGCCGTGCGGCGGTGGTGGTCTTCACCGTGACGGCCCCGGCGGTGTCGCCCCGCTCGGCGCCGGCGACGAAGGCGCGCACCGCCGGGTCGCCGGCCGCGTCGGCGCGGACGTCGATCACGACCTTGTTCGACTGGAGGTCGACACCCCAGCTGCTCACTCCGGCGGGGGCCTTCTGCTTCCTGGCCAGGTTGTCGATCGCGGTCTTCGCCGAGTTGAGCTGTGCGGCGGTGCGGGCGACCGCGACGGAGGCCGCGCCGGTCCTCGCCACGGTCTTCGCCGCCCGCGCGTCCGTGACGGCGACGACCAGCTTCCCTTCGGCGGGGTCGAACCACGAACCGCCGTAGGAGCTTCCGGCGGCCTTCCGCGCCGCCGGTTCGAGGGCGGTGGCGGTGGCCTGCTGCTCCAGCCGCTGCTGGGCCTGGGCCCTGGTCAGGCCCAGGTCGTGGACCATCGTCGTGACCACGGCGTCGGAGGCGCCGGTGAAGGCGGGGGCCGCGGTCGCCGTCATGGCGCCCGCACCTCCCACGGTGGCCGCGGCGGCGAGCGCCAGGGACAGGCCGACCATCATGCTGACTCTGCGTTTCATGGCACTTCCTCTTCAGTGCGGGGGGTGAGACCGATGAGAGAGCGCTCTCACGTGAGGGCGGGGCCATCCTATGACCGCAGAATTGTCATGTACAGATCGCCTCGGTGCTCCGGTTGCGCCTGAACTCCTGCCCGCCGGGGGGAAGTCGTACCGCCCCGGGCCCGACTCGGCGCCGGGCCCGGGGCGGTACGGCGCGGACTCAGCTCCCGTAGCCGAGGGCGAACAGGTGGACCGTGCCCGAGGCCCCGGTCACCGGCAGGGTCACCGAGGCCACCGTTTTGGCCGGGTCCAGCGGCACCTTCACCGAGAAGACATAGGCCTTGACGTTGTCCCGGCCGCCGTCCGCGGTGTTGCGGTAGGCCGAGGCCGCCACCGTGGTGTTGCCCGGAAGGGGCTTGCTGGCATTGCCGTTGAGGGTCCAGTCGGCGAAGACCACGCCCGCCTTGGCGGTGCTGCCGTCGGTGTAGGTGACGGCCAGGTCGCCGGGGACGCCGCTGCCGTCGGTCGGCGCGTTGGTGGCGGCGCCGAGCAGGCCGAGCCAGGCACCGGAGGAGCCGGCCGGCTGCGGGATGGTCTGCCCGCCGACTTCGAGGTTGTCCGGCCGCCCCGGGGCGGTGGTCGGCCAGGTGTAGGTGATCCCGTCCGCGGTGAGCTTGCTGCCGCCGACGACCCCCGCCGCGGCCAGGGCGTTCTGCGAGTACGCCCAGCCGCCGTCGTCGAAGCCGCCGGTGAAGTGGGTGCCGTCGGCGTAGACGCCCTCGTTCGACTCGTACGGCCACAGCGCGCCGGGCTGCGCGACGGCCACCCGCAAGGTGGCGCCGGCCAGGTCGGCGCCGCTGGTGTGGTCGGTGAGCGCGAAGGAGACGGAGTAGGCGCCCTCCGCGCCGCCCGCGGTGACCGGGACCTGCGCCTGCGCGGTGCCCGAGGCGGGCACGGTCAGCGAGCCGGACGTGGCGCCGAGGCTCACCCCCGGGTCCGCGGTGGCCGTCCAGTCGGCGGTGACGGCCTTCGCCCCGAGGTTGGTCAGCCGCAGCGTGGCGTCACCGCTCGCGCCGGGGGCGATGACGAGCCCGTCGCTGGTCGGGCCGGTAGCGGCCAGCACCCGCTGGCCGCCGGTGGTGTCCGACGGCGGCGCCGCGCCAGGACCGGTCGCCCACGAGGTGTTCGGCTGCGCCCCGAGCGCGAAGTCCAGCGTCCTGGCCGAGCGGAACTGGCCGAAGGTCAGCCAGGCGGCATTCCACGCCTTGCCCTTGACGTCGAGCGACTGCACGTAGGGCGCGTCGGGCGCGGCCTGCGGGGCGTTGAGCGTGACCTGCTTGCCGTTGCCGAAGGTGACCTCGGCGATCGGGAACGCCGGGCTGCCCAGCGCAAGGGTGTCCGTGCCGGGCGTCTCCGGGTACATGCCCAGCGACGACCAGACGTACCAGGAGCTCATCGCGCCGAGGTCGTCGTTGCCGAAGGAGCCGACCGGGGCGTTGAAGTACAGACCGGTCTGCGCCTGCCGCACCGCAGCCTGGGTCTTCCACGGCTGCCCGAGGTAGTCGTACTCCCAGGGGATCTCCAGGCTCGGCTCGTTGGAGAGGTCGGCGTCGGTGCCGCCGGGCTCGGTGATGCTGTCCAGCAGGCTGTCGAGGTACGAGGCGTAGGCCGCCGGGCCGCCGCGGGCGGTGATGAGCTGCTTGAGGTCGAAGGGGACCATCGGCGTGTACTGCGCCGAGGTTCCCTCGACGAAGCCGTTGGAGGTGCCAGGGGTGAAGCCGCCGGCGAAGCTGCCGTCCTTGTTGCGGCCCTGCATGTAGCCGGTCTGCGGGTTGAAGACGTTCATCCAGTCCTGGGCGCGGGTGGCGAACCTGGTGTAGTCCGCGGTCTTCCCCAGCGACTTGGCGAACGATGCCAGCGCGTAGTCGGCGCTGTCGTACTCCAGCTGGGTGGACACCGGGCCGTAGAAGTTGCAGCAGCTGTAGTCGGTCTCGTCCAGCGGCAGGTAGCCCTTGGCGTCGCGCACCGCCTGGCCCGGGCGGTCCTGGTTGGGCGTGGTCGCCTCGTGCACCATGGCGTCCAGCGCGTGCGCGGAGTCGAAGTTGCGCACCCCGAAGGCGTAGGCGTCGGCGATGATCGAGGCGCCGGGGTCGCCGACCATGACGTAGCTCTCGCCGTTGTTCGAGGCCCACTTGGGCAGCAGGCCGGTCTGGTCGTAGCCGTTGAGCATCGAGGTGACGACGTCGCCGGTCTGCTGCGGGGCTACGGTGGCCATCAGCTGGGTCTGCGAGCGGTAGGTGTCCCAGCCGGAGTAGTTGGCGTACTGCGCCTTCTGGCCCTTCGCCAGCGTGTGGACCTGGTCGTCCATGCCCATGTACTGGCCGTTGTCGTCGGAGAAGACGTTCGGGTGCAGCAGCGCGTGGTAGAGCGCGGTGTAGAACTGCACCTGCTGGTCGTGGCTGCCGCCGCCGACCGCGATGCGGCCGAGCACGTCGTTCCAGGCGTTGTGGTTCGCGGTGCGCAGCTTGTCCGGGTTCCAGCCGCTGATCTCCGAGGAGAGGTTGGCCGCGGCGTTGTCGTCACTGGTGTACGAGATGCCGACCGCCGCGGTGACCGCGGTGGAGGACGCGGTGTCGAAGGTCAGGTACATCCCGTTGGCGCCGGTGACCGGGGCCGCCGCGGCACTCCTGCCCGAGGTGCCCGCGCGGGCAGCCGGGGCAGCACCCGCCACCGGGTGCACGGCCGGGGACGGCGCGGCGGGGACGGTGGAGCGCTTCTCGTGCGGTGCGCCGCCCTGTCCCGCGTTCGTCGCGGGCGCGGCGGTGCGGCCCGCCGCCAGCGCCTTGGCACCGGGGTTGACCGTGCTGCCGACCCAGGTGCCGCTGGCGGTGAAGGGGCGGTTGAACGTGATGTCGAAGTGCAGCGTGTAGCGGTTGCCCGCGCCGCAGAAGTGCCCGCTGTCGACCGAGCCGCTCACCTCGTGGTTGTTCACCACCTTGACCCGGGTGCCGTCCACCTGGGTGGCGCCGCCGCTCAGCTTGAGCAGCAGACTGCCGGGCGCGCCGGCGGGGAAGGTGAAGCGGCCCAGGCCCGCACGGGTGGTGTCGGTCAGTTCCGTGGTGACACCGGAGGCGTCGGTCACCGTGTACGAGCCGACGGCCGTCTTCTCGTCGCTGTGCGCGAACTGGGCCGTGGCCGCCGACAGGTTGCCGGGCAGCGCTCCGGAGACCGGCAGGATCGGCACGTCGCCCGCGACGTCGCAGCCCGGCCCCGAGACGTGGGTGAGGCTGAAGCCGGAGATCTTCGTGCTGTCGTACTCGTAGCCGCCGCCCTGCGCCCGGTGCGGGGTGGTGTCGGGACCCCACTGCATCATGCCGAACGGCATGTCGGGGCCGGGGAAGGTGTTGACCAGGCCCGAGGTGCCGATCAGCGGGTTGACCAGGGACGCCGGGTCCTTGACCGGGGACGGCGCCGAGGCGGCCGACGCGCTGTCCAGCGATTGCAGCGGCAGGGCCGCCAGGCCCAGCAGGGACCCCACCACGGCGAGCCGCCGCATGGCGCGGCGGCCCGGCCGGGAACGGCGGGTGGAGCGAGGGTGGTCCGGGCGACGCAAGGAGATCATCGTGACTGCCTCCGCGGTTCGTGCGCACGAGTGTGCCCAGGAGGACGGATGGCGTCCTCGGGTCGGCAACGGCGCCGCGCGTTCGCGTCCTGCGGTTCAGGCGACTGGGGCGGCGATGCGATGACAACGTTGCCAGACCTGCACGAGCGACGAGTCAAACGCCAATCCCGAGGCCATGTCAATCCCCCGCACGGCAAGGGCGGTTACCGCACCTGTTCGGCCGAGGGTCACGGCGTCGCATTGTGGGCTTAATGGCTGCCAACACTAGGCTATTGGGAGGTAATTGGTGTCCCGGAGGATATATGCGGCGTTCTGCCGCCGCGGTCGGCGAGGATGCGTGCATGGACACGCTCCGACAGACCGACACCATCGACACCATCACCGCGAACACCCCCGAACTGGACGCCCTGGTGGTGCGCCACGCCCACATCACCGACTCACGCCTGTCGCTCGCCGACCTCGGCCTCTACGTGCGCTGCATGTGGCTGCAGAGCGTCTACGGCGACGACGGCGATGTCGACCGGCTCATCTGGGAGTTGGACCTGCCGCCGGAGGAGACCAGGGCCGGCCTGCGCCGCCTGATCCACGCCGGCTACCTCAGCGTCCCCAGCCGGGAGAAGGTGGAGGCCAGGCGGACCGTGCGGCAGGTCGGGGCGCTCCGGGCGGCGCTGGACCAGACCGGGCCGCTGCTGAGCGAGTACGAGCAGGCGGTGGTCGCCCGCTTCGTCCGCCTGGCCGAGGAGCGGGCCGAGCGGGCCGAGCGGACGGCCTCGCTGTTCGCGTCGTTCGAAAGGCAGGAGAGCCGGCAGCACGCCCCCGACCGGCCGTGATCCACACCCCGACGGCCGTGACCCGCGCACCCCGGGACCCTCGTGGCTGTTTCTGGCCGCCCGTCACCCTTCGGCCGCTGTCCGCGGCCGGGCAATCATGGCCGGAACGGCGCCCTCCGCATCCATTCCGCAGTGACGGGCGACCGCGCGTGCGGGACTCTTCCAGCCATGCGCGAAAGATCGGCCACCCCGCGCGTCGCCGCCGGGAACAGCCCTCCGGCCTCCGGCCCCGGACGCCCTCTTGATCGGAAAACCCGCACCAGGAGCTTCCCCCGTCCGAAGACGGAACACCGCCCCTTCCGGGGCGGGGCCGTTTGAAAGAAGTTTTGCACAACAGGACCGAAAGACGATCGTCATTATTTTACACAGCAGTCGCCCGGAGAAGCGGGTAAACTCTTTTCGTCGTGTGACGTAGGACACATGGTGCGTTTTCGGCGGTACGCCTTTTCCGATCCCCCGAGGAGCCGGCGGGCGCAGGACCACAGGGCGAAGATCTCCGCTTTGTCACCCACCGCTCCGAGTGCGCACGTCAAACCGCCGCGGACGGAGGACGCACCCGCGCATCACCCGGGCGCTCGGACCACATATGCCCCGTTTCTCGGCACCCTCGCCAGGGCCTCGCGGACGTGGTAGGCGACTCGCCGTTCCCGGCCCGAGCGGATCCGACATCTGGCCGATACGCCGTGGTGGGCGGATGTGAGCTTTCGGCCAGAGGGAGAAATACTCTTGAAATACATCCGCGCCGCCCAGCAGACTATTTCTCCAGGCCCTGGGTCTGCACCCATCGTTCAGCGCAGGGTACTTTTCCTGAAAAGTGAGGTGAATATCCATGAAGAAATTCCAGGTACGTTCCACAGGACCTATCCGGCTGACCAGCTCGGGCACCTCCGCCTACGGTCTGATCGCCAAGGGATCCGCTCTGCCGCTGTCCTGCCCGGCCCAGTGACCGACATGACGGGCGGGTAAATCCGCCGTGGCGTGCACGGTGTTCATCCGTGCACGCCACGGCGGATCTTCCGGCGGCAGAAAACGATGTCCGGAACAGTCGGCCGACCGCCAGGGGAAAAATTCCGTGGAAAGCTCGCACGTCATACTTCATCCGCTCAGCTTCATCACCGAAGGCGACGAGGTCATCGTCGGCCGGGCGGACACGGAGACCTACGCTGTTTTTCCGGCGGACGCCGCCGACATCGTCCGGCGGCTGCTCGACGGCGCGCCCCTGGACGAGGCAGCCGCCTGGTACGCCGAGGAGTACGGCGAGACCCCCGACATGGGCGATCTCGTCGAGACGCTGCGCGGCCTCGGCTTCGTACGCGACACCGGGGAGACCTCGCCCGTCGCGCCGCCGCGCAATGTGACGCGCTTCGGCCGGCTCGCCCGATGGCTCTTCTCGCCGGTCGCGGGAGTGCTCTTCGTCCTCGCCATGGCCGTCTGCGGCTATGCGATGGCCCAGCACCCCTGGCTGCGCCCCGGGCCTTCACGGATCACCGCCGGGGACTCGCTCCTCGGCCTTCTGCTGATCGTGCTCGTCTCCCAACTGGCCGGTATCGCCCTGCACGAGACCTTTCACGTCCTGGCGGCGCGCCGGCTCGGCGTCCCCGCCAGCGTGACCATAGGGCGGCGGCTGTACTTCCTGGTGTTCCAGACAACCCTGACCGGCCTCATGGGAGTTCCGCGCTCCAAACGCATCCTGCCGTTCTGCGCCGGCCTTCTGGCCGACGCGCTCTTCGGAAGCGCGCTCCTCGGTGTCGCCTGGGCGTGCCACGGACACGGCAGCGCCGCGGCGGCAGCCGGGCACGCGGCAATGGCCGCGCTCTATCTCACCGTCCTGCGGATGGCCTGGCAATTCCTGGTCTTCATGGAGACGGACCTCTATTACGTACTGGCCCAACTCCTGCGCTGCCCGGACCTGCACGCCCTGTCGCGCGCCTATCTGCGCAACCGCTACTGGCAGTTCGTCCGGCGGCCCGAGCGGATGGTGGACCAGTCGGTTCTCACCGGGCACGAACGGGCGGTCGTACGCGTTTACGCGCCCGTGGTCTTCGTCTGCAGTGCCGCGATGATGATGGGAATGCTCACCTTCGCGCTGCCGGCTCTCGGGACGCTGATCCACCGGTTCGCCGTCGGCATCGCCCGCTGGAGCGTGACCGATCCGCACTGGTGGGATTCCGTTCTCACCCTGGTATTCGTGCTGCTCGAACCCGCTCTGGTGGCGGCCATGGCATTTCGCGACCACCGCGGCGGCAAACGGTCCGCGGGTACCGCAGCCCGAATCGACCAGCTCGGTCCTCAACGTTAAGGAGAATGCCGTGAGCGAAGGATCCGGGCATCTGTGGGTGACGGGTGACACCCGTGCGGCGCGCGCTGCTCTGTCCCAGGCCCAGCGCCCCGATGTGACGGTGGACTGCCACCGCCGTCTGCGCGGGCCCTACACCGGTGCAGGCGCCGCGCTCCGCGCGCTGCTGCCGCGGATGAGCGACCTGGACACCGCTGTCCTCGAAGGCCACCGGAAGGAGATCCTGGCCGTCGCTCCCGAACTGGTCGGCCTCATCGGCAAGAACGCCGAGACGCTGACGGTCGCCGTCCCCACCGGGGAGCGCACCCGCTGGTTCCCCGCTAACACCTCCCGCCGGCAGAGCCACGGCATCGTCGACCTCCTGCGTGCCCTCACCGGGCCGGACGGGCAGGACCGCCCGCTGACCCTCGCCTTCGACACGGTCCACGAGGCCGACCCGACCGACGCCGAATTCCTGGCCATCGCCCTGCGCCGCCTCGACCCGTCGCGCGTACGCCTGGTGATCGGCGCCGCGGACGCGGAGCTCCCCACCGAGCTGGCCGAGGCGAAGGCCCGCCACGCGCACCAGCTGCTCGCGCCCGCGGTGGCCCGCCCGCCGCTGACCGGGGACCGCGCCGGCTCCCTCGACGCCGTGCGGGCGTACCTGGCCTCCGACGGTACGTCGGACGACCCCGCGCTGATCGCCGCCTTCCGCGACTGCGACCCGGCCGTACGGGCGCCCCTGCACGACGAGCGGGTCGAGGAACTGCTCGCCGCGGACACCTGGTCGGCCCGCCTCGGCGCCGTGCCCTGGCACCGCAGCCACGGCACCCTGGCCATCGCCGACGTGATCGTCGCGGTGAGCGAGCCCGCCGCGTACTGCATCGGCGCCGCCTACTACGCCGCGGCCCTGCACCTGGTGGAACCGCTGGTCGAACGGGTCGACCCGGAGGCCGATCCGAAGAGCTACTACTACCTGCGGCTGCTGGTCGCCCAGTGCCTCGGCGCCCTCGACCGCCCTGGCGACACGGAGGCCATCTACTGGGACCTCCTGTCCCGGACCAACAGCCCCTGGTCCCACATGTCGATGTACTACGCGCTCGGCATCATCTACACACGGCTCTACGACCCGGACCACCGCGACCACGCCCGGGCCCGGGCCTTCATGAACACCGCCGTCGAGATAGCCAAGCTGCTCCCCGACCCCGACTCCCGGGCCTTCCACACCGTCTTCATGAGCAACGGCAAGGCGCTCGTGGAATCCCACCTCCGCCGCCCCGAGTCCGCGCTGCGCCTGGTCGAGGACGGCATCGCCCAGCTGGACAGCGCGTTGACGCCGGACCAGCACCGCCTGCACCGCTCGGTCCTGCACCACAACCGCTCCCAGGTGCTGGCCGCGGTCGGCCGCCTGGAGGAGGCCATCGCCGACCTCGACCACGTCATCGAGGTCGATCCGATGTACCCGGAGTACCGCTTCGACCGGGGGAACGTGCTCAGCCGACTGGGCCGTCACACCGAGGCGCTGCGCGATTACGACCACGCCGCGCGGCTCGGCCCGCCCTTCCCCGAGCTGTTCCACAACCGCGGCCTCGCCCACGCCGGGAACGGCGACCTCGCGCGGGCCGCCGCCGACTTCGGCTACGTCCTGGACCTGGAGCCCGACCACCTGGAGGGCCGGATCAGCCTCGCGTCGCTGCTGCTGGACACCGGGGACGCGCTGGGCGCCGCGGCCGTGGCGGAAGCGGGTGTCGCGCTGACGGCCGAGGAGCCCCGGCTGCACTGCGCACACGGCCTGGCCCTGCTGGAACTCGGCCAGGCGCAGGAGGCCACCGAGTCGTTCGACCGCGCGCTGGCACTCGACCCGGGCCTGACCGCCGCACGCGTCAACCGGGCGATAGCGGCGTATCAGCACCAGGAGTTCGACCGCGCGCTCGACGACCTGTCCAGCGCGCTGGAGAAGGACCAGGACAACCCGGACCTGCTCTACAACCGCGGCTTCGTCTACGAGGCCCTCGAACAGTGGGACCGGGCCGCCGCCGACTACAGCCGCGCCCTGCACGCGGAAGAGGCGGACCGGTCGGAACTCCTCTACCACCGTGCCCGCTGCCTGGCCGCGGCCGGCCGCACGTCCGACGCCCGGGCCGACCTCCGCGCCCATCTGGCCCTCGGCGACTCCCCGTACGAGCAGGAGATCAGCTCTCTGCTCGGCTGACCCCGGGCGCGGCGCCGGACGGCCAGATCGCGCGCAGCGGTGCCATGCCGTCCTCGACGTAGTCGGCGATCGGGCGCTCACCGCCGTCGAGATACCACTGCTCCAGCGCGGCGAAGTAGCCGAACACCAGCGCGTTCGCCGCCACGCGCGCCTGGGTCGCGGTCATCTCGGCGCGGCCGGCCGCCATCATCGGGGCCATCCGCTGGCTCGCCCGGTCCAGCGCCGCGCACGCGGCCATCCGCACCGACGGCTCCTGGAAGAAGTACCGCACCCGCCGCCAGGGGCCCGGTTCGGCCCGCGGGCCGGGCGGCTGCTCCCCCGCCGGCGCGGCGGTCCGCTCCGGCGGTGATTCGTACCTGAGCACGATCCGCAGCAGGCTGCCGACGGGGTCGTCCAGGTCCAGGATCTCCTCCAGCACCTCCTGGCTCATGCTGTCGAACTCGTCGGCGACAAGGAGCCCTTCCTTGGTGCCGAAGAAGCGGTAGACCGACGACGGCGACACCTCGGCCGCGGCGGCGATCTCCTCGATCGTCACAGCGCCGAAGCCTCGTTCGTCGAACAGATCGAGTGCCCGCTCCTGGATGGCGCGCCTGGCCCTGACGCGCCAGCGTTCCCGCAGACCGGATGCCATCCCGCAAGGCTACCGACAGTCACACTCCTCAGCGAGTGAGGTCCTTTCACTCTTGACCCCTCGCGCACAGCTTTCGTACAGTCACTCGCATGAGAAAGTCACTGTCTGAAAACGGGGGGTCCTGATGGTGACGGCACGCGGCCGGCGCCCGGCCCATGGCGCCGTGGCGGTGGCGCTCGTCCTGTCCGTCGTCCTCGCGGTGGCGGCGATCGTCGACCAGGCCGGCGGGCGCAGCCTCATCGAGCACGCCGACGACGTCTACGCCTCGTCGGGCAAGGAGCCGTCCGCGAGCGTGCTCTACGGCCTCGTCTACGCCGTCGCCGTCGTCGACTTCCTGCTGTGGCTGCTCGTGCTGGGGGTCGCGCGCTCGCACCGCCTTCTGGCGGCGGTCCTGGCCGTGGCCGTGATCGCGGTCTCCGCGGGCCTGGCGGTCCTCCTGCTGGTGTCCACCGAATACGACGCGCGGATCTTCCCGCCGCTGTGGGGTGTCCTGGCGCTCCTGCCGGCCGCCGCGGGCGTCCTCGCGGCAACGCTCCTGCTGCGCGGCAGGTCGGCCCGCGGCTGACGGTGCTAGGAACCGCCAGCCGGCCCTTCGGTGAGCGAGTGGGCCGTGGCAGGCTCTCCACCCTCGGCGGAGAGCTCGCGCCGTACGAGCGCCAGCGTCTCCTCCGCGCTCGCGATGCCGGCTTCCACCGCCGTGGCCAGCCAGGTCTCCGCCTCCGCCAGCTCCCCCCGGCTCGCCAGGATCTGGCCGAGCGTGCGCGCGGCCGAGGGGTTGCCCGCCTGCGCGGCGCTGCGGCACCACTCCTCCGCCTGCTCGGGCTCATCGCGTCCGGCCAGCAGCACCGCGTACTCGTAGGCCGCGTCGGCGTCACCCGCCTCCCCCGCCCGCAGCAGCCAGCGCTCGCCCTCGGCCGATCCGCCGGGCTTGTCGAGCAGGAGCCGGCCCAGCAGGCAGGCGGCCTCCGGCAGGGCTTCGGCCACTTGCCGCAGCCGTGCCTCGGCCTCCTGCGTACGGTCGTCCAGCAGCAGCAGTCCGGCGAGGCGGAGCGTGGCACCCGGATAGCCGCTCTCCTCGGCCGTGCGCCACCAGCGTGCCGCTTCCCCGTACTCACCGCGCTCCGCGAGCAGGACGCCGAGGTTGTTCGCCGCGTTCGGAATCAGCGGCGCGGCCACGCGCCACCAGCGTTCGGCCTCGCCGAGGTCGCCGCTCCTGAACAGCTGGTTCGCGAGGTTGAGGGCGGCGTCGACGCGGCCGCTGTCAGCGGCCATGCGAAGGATCGCCGCGGCGACCTCCGGACGGCCGCCGCGCCGGACCGCCTCGGTGAAGACGAAGGTGTCCAGTGCCGTCTCGTCGGACAGCATCGCGAGCAGCAGGGACCTGGCCTCCACCGGCCGGCCGGTGCTGATCAGGAGGTCGATCAGATTGCGCCGGGCGACCAGGTCGCCCCCCTCGGAGCCGCGCCGGAGCGTCGCCTCGGCCGCCGCCGGGTCCCCCTCGGCCCGCTGCATGAGGCCGAGGTTGTTCAGGGCGGGAAGGTGGCCCGCCGCTCCGGCCCGCTGGTACCAGGCCGCGGCTTCCGCGCTGTCCCCCTGATCGGCCAGCCATACGGCCAGGTTGAACATGGCCACCTCATGGCCGGCCTCGGCGGCGCGGGCGTACCACCGGGCGCCCTCGGTACGGTCGCCGCCCCGGCTCAGCAGCACACCGAGCTCGTTCGCGGCGTCCGCGTGCCCGGCCTGCGCGGCGACCCGCCACCACCGCTCGGCCGCCGGCAGGTCGTCGTTCTGATCGGCGACATGGGCCAGCCGCGCGGCCGCCAGGTCGTGACCGCCCTCGGCAAGGGGCCGCAGCAGCCGTACGCCCTCCGCCTCGTCGCGCAGGCCGACCAGGCTGCCGTACGCGTAGGCCGCCTGGTCGTCGCCCGCCTCCGCGCCCTTGCGCCACCACTCCTCGGCCGCCACCAGGTCGCCGCGCTCGTACGCGAGGGAGCCCAGCGCCCGGAACGCCCCGGCGTGGCCGCCATCTGCCGCCCTGACGAGCCAGGTCTCGGCCCGCTCGTCCTCGCCTTTCCTGCGCAGCAGCATCGCGAGATTGGCTGCCGCGGGCGCCAGCCCCGCCGTCGCGGCGGCCTCGTACCAGCGCCCGGCCTCCTCGGGGTCGTTGCGCAGGTCGCGGACCGCGCCGAGGTTGAGCTGGGCGATGAGGTGGCCCGCCTCGGCCACGGGCCGCAGCAGCGGCTCGATCTCCTCGGGGTCCAGACGCTGCATGAATCCGGCGGAGGTGAAGTTGACGATCGCGTCGTGGTCGCCGCTCTCGGCCAGCGGGCGCCACGCCGTTTCGGCGATGGCCCATCTGCTCGCCCACGACGCGGCCAGCGCGATCAGCGGCCGGGTCCTGTCGTCACCGCTCTCCAGTGCGGTGAGCCAGACGGCGTCCGGTACGGGGCGGGCGTCGGCGACGCGTGCCACGGCGTCCACGAGGTAGTCGAAGGGCCGCCATGTCCCTTCCTCGCTGCCGGGCATGAGCAGGCTGGCGACACCGTAGCGGACCCGCGCCGCCCAGTCGAGCGCGTCCTCGTACGGCTCGGGGCGCAGGACCGCGCCGCCGAGGGCGTCGAGGTGGTGCGGGTGCACCGCGCGCAGCAGCCGCTCGGGCACGTCACCGGTCAGGCCGATACGGGCCAGGTCCACGGCGGCCGCGACGAGGGCGGCGCCGCGCGGATGGCCGCCGCGCGGCGCGGGCCGCACCGCCCTGTGCCACTCCTCCAGCAGCTCGGGCCCGGCGGCCAGGTATTCGGCGATCCCGTGCGGCCCGTGCCGCAGGTGTGCCTCCGCCAGGCGCTCGTCGGGGACCGCGGTCACCCGTTCCAGCTCCGACGCGCTCCACGCCCGGGGCACGACGATCGGCTGCACCATGTCCAGCACCCGGATGCCCGCGTCCGAGGGCACGTGGTCGGGTACCGACGTGCCGGACGTCCGCTCCACGGTGGCCCGGAGCGTGTCGAAGCGCTCGTCCCGGAGCGTGGCCACGATCACGAGCCGGGCCGCGGTGAGCGCGGAGAGCAGCGCGGGCTCCAGCCCGTCGGGCCCGAGATGGCCCTCCAGGTCGTCCAGCCACAGCACGTGCCGGCCGTAGCCCGGGCCGCCTTCCGCCGGGTGGAGCGGCCGCAGGTCGGCGCCGCGCGGCGGGGCGAGCAGCAGATGGCCGGGCAACACCGCGCGAACCGCCTCCAGGGCGGTACGGCTCTTGCCCGAGGTCGAGTCACCGGTGAGCAGCACCATGCCGCCGCAGGCGGACACCGCTCGCAGCGCGTGGCGCACCTGCTCGTCCACGTCCCGGGGGACGTACGGCGGCAGCAGGCCGGCACCACCGTTGCCGCCGGGCGGGGTTGGGCTCGCGAGCGCGTCGGCGCCCGCGTCCGCCCCGCCCGGGCGGGCCCGGTGCACACCGAGGGCGAGCGGATCGCAGTCGGCGACCGGCTGCCAGCGCCGCAGGGCAGCGACGCCGGACGCGGGTGCCCCGTGGTGGTGCTGATGGAATCCGCCGGCCACGGTGTGCACCGCCACACCGCCGACGCCGGCGAGCAGTCGGGCGCCCCACGCGCCGACGTCGAGGGCGGAGTGAGTGGAGGAGGAGTCGCCGGGCGCGCTCAGGTGTGCTGCGGGCCCGGCGCCTGAGGGTTTCCCAGCGAGACGTCCCGCATCCGCAGCGCGGCGACCCCTCCGGCCTCAGCCTTCACACTCACGCCGCCCCCGACGGCGATGCCCTCGCCCTGGGCGGTCACCGCACCCGGCTCGGTGGAAGCGGCGGTGGCGGCCTGCACTTCCTTGACGGCGTCCGCCAGGGCCTGCGCCAGCGCCGCGTCCCCCTGCGCGGCTCCGGTCAGCGCGTGCGTCACCCACCGCCGGGTGCCCTCCGAGACCTCCGCCTGCTCCGAGGCCGCCTCGGACCGCGCCTGGTCCAGCGCCGGATCCTCCCCCAGCGCCCGGGTCACCAGATCGTGGACCTTCGCCATCCCGGCGTCCACCGTCCGGTCGACTTCGGCGTCCGCCGCGTCACCGGCCCGTCGTGCCTTGCGCACCAGATACGCGCACAGATATCCGACGGCGATCTCCGCACCCATCATGTGTCGGCTCCCCCAAGTCCTCGGCCCCACAGCCGAGTTCCGACCGTATCGCCCCCACCCGCGCACTCGCAGCCGATCGCCCCGCCCGCTCCCGGCGTCGGCGGCCGGACGGAACCCGTAGGGACTTGCGGCGATCCGCCGGCCCGGCGCGTACCCGCCCGGTGTCCGGACGCCGGGAGCCCGCCCCCACCCCGTGAGGACAGGCTCCGGCCCTTCCTTGCCGCCTCGCCGGCCGACGCGTCGGATCACGTGCGGCCGGCGAGGAGTGAGCCGCTGGTCAGAGGGTCAGCACCAGGGCACATCGCCAAGGTTGACGACGTAGCGGGCGGCCACCCACCCGGCACGGTCGTACAGCTTGTACCAGCGCGGGTTGCCGTCGACGACCTGTCCGTTGACCTTGCACTTGATGCGGATGACGGTGCCCGGCGGGAAGCTGCCCAGGGCCGCGGAATTGGTGGTGGCCTCGCTGCGGATGGTCAGGGGCAGGTTCGAGACGACCTTGCCTTCGACGTACGCGGCGGCCCGCACGGAGGACACGGACGCGGGCGCGGGCGCGGGGCCCGCGGTGCTGGCGCCCGCCGGGGCGGATCCCAGCACGCTGAGTGCGGCCGCCCCTGCGGTCAGCGCGACGGTGGTCATCAACTTCGGCGTGAAGAACGGTTGCATGACTGCCTTCCTGGTCGATCCCACCGGACGACAACCGGTGGGTCGCGGAACGGGGCTGTCCCGCTCCCCGAGCGTCCACCCGGGCCGGCCGCGCACCGGCCTCCCCGTCCGGAAAACCCCTCCAACGGCCCACACGCAGCAACCCCTTTGGCGGCATGCACCCCGGCTCCGCGGCTCCCCGCGGGCGACCGCGACGGGGCGAACACCGCGCGGCACGCCCGGACATGGGCCGCCGGGGGACGTACACCCCCGAAAGACCGTCTGGGCTGGGCTACTTGCGAAGAACCTCCGGGGAGACGCCGACGGTCTCCTCCGCGGCGACGTGGCCGGCGCCCGCCGCCGCCCGGCGCTTGGCGGCCGGGGAGGACGGGACGCCGCAGAACACCGGGTCGAGGGCGGTTCGTTCGGCGGCGAAGACATCGCCGTTGTTGGAGGCGTTCGCCGCGACCGTCACCTGCCGGGACCCGTCCTTCGTGGTGTACGAGTAGCTCTGGTAGCCCTCCAGGATGCCGTCGTGGCCGTAAACCCGCGTGCCACAGGACAGGGTGTACGCGCGCATGCCGAGGCCGTAGGAAGACGTGCCGGTGGCGTCCACCGGGACCACGGCCTCCATCTCGGCGAGTTGCTCCTCCGGCAGCAGCGCGCCCGCGGTCAGTGCCCGCCAGTACGTGTTGAGGTCCGCGGTGCTGGAGATGGCCGCACCCGCGCTCCAGATCCAGGACGCGGTCTGCGCGGTCGCGTCGAACAGCGGCTTGGAGCGGTCGTCCTGGGTGAGGTAGCCGATGGCGTGTCGGCCGCCGATGTCCGTGCGGGGGACGACGAAACGGGTGTCGTGCATCCCGAGCGGGCGCAGGATCCGCTCGGTGAGGACCGTCGCGAAGGGCTTGCCCGTGATGTGCTCGACAAGCATGCCCAGCACCACGAAGTTGGTGTTGGAATACTGGTACTTGCTGCCCGGGGTGAATTGCGAGCCGTGGGAGAGCGCGCCCGCCACCAGGTCGGCCGGGGCGTACGTCTTGTACCGGAACTGCTGGTAGCCGGTCACCGTGTCGCCCACGAGGATGCCGGGCAGGTCGTTGCTGTAGTCGTACAGCCCGCTGGTGTGGTTGAGCAGGTCCCGCACGGTGATCGGGGAGCCGGCCGGCAGCACACCGGCGGGCAGTTGGCCGGCGGCGGGGGCGTCGAGCCCGACCCGGTGCTGCGCGACGAGTTGCAGCGCGAGCACGGCGGTGAAGTTCTTGGTGATACTGCCGATCCTGAACTGCCCCTTCGGGTCGATCGGCGCCCCGGTCGCGAGGTCACCGGTGCCCACGCCGACCGTGCCGCCGTGGCCGCCGCGGTCGCTGACGAGGGCGTAGGCGCCGGGCGCGCCCGCGGCGACCACGCTGTTCAGCGCCTGCCGCAGTCCCGCGTAGTCAGGGGCCGGGGCGGCTGCCGCGGGGGCGGCGCTCGCCGTGCCCGCGGCGGGCAGAGCGACAGCCGCAGCCGCGAGGGCGGCTGCGGCGACAAGGGTGCGGCGCCTGGCGGCGGGGGAACGGTAGGTCAAGGCGGGACTCCAGTGCAGTGCCGATACGGGCGGTTTGGCCGTGACAGCCGTGAACCGCTACTCCTTCAACCTCCCGACGCACCCGCCGGGTTGCCCCGGGCCGGCAAAGGCGTGCCGTCTACGCAGCCGGGCGCGGGGGGCGCGGCAGCGGCGTCCCGTCGACGTACAGGCCGACGTGCTCGTTGTAGAACGCGACCGTGCCGGCGACGCGGTCGATGGCGGCCGTCGGGAAGTCGTACCCCCAGGGTGCGCCCCCGCGACGTCCGGCCGGTCGGAACGATACGCCCGCCGGGAGCTGAGATCACACCTTTTCCCGTGGAATGCCCATGGATATCCCGCCGCTGGCGTGTTCTCACCGTCGTCGACCCTGCTCCGGGGCGGGTTCCCCACAGCCCGTCGGGCACCGCGGATACGGCTTTCCGGCCAATGCGCAGCGACTGATGGACGGGAGCTCTCGGACAACCGCAGCATCAGCCGCAACTCCGCCTCTCCCTGCTGCGCGGTCGCCCTGAACGGGACCTTCGTCAGCCAGGACCCGGTCACCGCCGCCAAGCTCGTGAACGCGTGGGCGCGGGGCTTGCGTTGGGCGGGGGCGAACCTCCAGGCCACGGCCGAGATCGAGTCCGCCAAGCACCACGTGCCGGACACGGCGGCGAACATCCTGCCGGTGCTCCAGACGCTCACCTTCGACCCGTCGCCCACGAACCTCCAGGAGCAACTGGAGCCCGGCATCTCCAAGGTCATCCACACCGGTTTCCTCCCCGCCACCACCGACGCCAAGGCGCTCGCCGACAAGGTCTTCGTCAACCCTGGTCTCAACTTCTGAGGAAGACCAAGGATCGCCGGGGCGGACTCCGTCCGGCCGTTCCCCGGCCGGTGGGCATACGGTTCCCCCTCCGTGCGCCGGTCTTCCCCGGAACGTGGGGTCCGGGACACGGTTCTCCTCGTGAGACGGCCACCGCGGGGGCGCGGAACCGCCGGGTCGGCGGACCGCGCCGTGCGGGCCCCCGAAAGGTCGGTGTTCGGTACGATTCGCTCCGGGGAGGTGGGCCATGGTCCTCGGGGACGTCGAGGTCGTCGGGCACGCGCCGGTGGCGCATGTCGTGGCGGCGACGGACGCGGCGGACGTCCCGGAGCCGGGTGACGATGGCGGAGCGTGAGGCGCTGGTCGTCACCACCTCGGTCTACGACGACCCGCGTTGGAACCGGCTGTACGCCCCCGGCCACGACGGCAGCGCGCTCGGCGACGTCCTCGCGGACCAGGACATCGGCGGATTCACCGTCCACCACGTCGTCGATCAGCCCGCCCATGTGGTCCGGCGCAGGATCGACACCTTCCTCGCCCGCCGCGGGACCACCGACGAACTGCTGCTCTACTTCTCCTGCCACGGCGTCAAGGACGACGACGGGCGGCTGTATCTGGCCGCCGCCGACACGGAGTTCGACCGGGACCTGCTCGAATCCACCGCGGTCTCCGCGGCCTTCCTCAACGGCCGGCTGAACAACTGCCGGGCGCGCAACAAGCTGCTGCTGCTCGACTGCTGCTACAGCGGGGCTTTCGACCCGCGCGCGAAGGGGCTTCCGTCGGCCGGCATCGCCGAGCACCTCGGGAGGGCCGGCACCGCCGTCATCACGTCCACCAACGAGCTCCAGCTCGCGTGGGAAGGAGACCGGCTCACCGACCGCGGCGGGAACGCCGCGACGATGTCGGTGTTCACCTCTGTGGTCGTGGAGGGCCTGCGCACCGGGAAGGCCGACCGGGACGCGGACGGCCGGGTCTGCGTCGACGACCTGTTCCACTACGCCAGTGACGCCATGGCCGCCAGGGGAGCCAGGCAGACCCCCCGGCGCTGGGTGCTGGGGAGCGAGGCCTCGATGGTCGTCGCCCGCAGCGCGGCGGCCGGGACGCGGCCGGTCGGCCCGCCCGCACCGCACGCGTCCGTACCGCCGATGCCGCCGCGCGACCGGCGGGCGTACGAGATCCACGCCGGCGTCTCGGCCGCGGCCGACGCGATCCGCGGCACGGTGGGTCCGGTGCGGCGCTTCGCGGTGATCCAGACCGCCGACGGCACCCTGCTGCGTACCGCCGACTCCGCCGCCGCGGTCCGCGCGCTCACCCCCGCGACGGCCTGGGCCGGGCTCGGCCTGGACCTGGCGCGGGATCTGGTGACACGGATGCGCGCGCAGTCCTGCGACGGAGCGGCCGGCGCGGTCCTCGTCCTGGAGAGCCTGCTGCGGTCGCTGCAACCCGCGCTGGCTGCGGGGACGCACCCGGCGCTGCTGGCCAGGGGCATCGAAACGGTGACCGGGGCCGCGGGTTCCGGCCTGCTGCCGCTGGCGCGGGAGGTGCAGTCCGCGCTGGACCTCCAGCAGATCGGCACCACCGTCACCGGTGATCCGCAGGTCGGCGGCATCGTCTCCCAGGCCCTGGACAAGGTCGGCCGCGAAGGCGTCGTGAAAGTCGAAGCGGGCACCATCCCCGGTCTCGGCCTCAGGGTCGAGGAGGACCTGCGGCTGGACTGCCCGCGCCTGCTGCCGCCCTCGCGGACGGGAGAGCCGGCCGGCGGCATCGTCCTGGAGCGGCCCTATCTCGCGCTGTGCGACTTCCGCCTGCCGTCGCCGACGACGCTGAAGCCTCTTCTCGACGTCGTGGACGCCACGGGCCGCCCGCTCCTCGTGCTCGCCTACGGCAGCGTGCACGATGTACTGCCGTCCGGGACCGGCAGCGGGGTCCAGGCGGTGGTCGCCGCCGCCGGCACGGAGACCCTCCGGGACGTGGCGGCCTGGACCGGCGCCGCGGTCCTCGCGGACGAGGCGGCGCTGCGCTCGGCCGACCTGGAGTGCCTCGGCACCGCGCGCAGGGCGGTGGCCGCACCGTCCTCGCTGGCGCTCACCGACGGCACGGGCCACCTCGCCGCCATGACGAGCCGCATCGACGTCATCCGCGCCCTGATCGAGAACGCCCCCTCGGAAGCGGAGCGCACGCGGCAGCGCGAGCGTCTGGCCCGGTTCGCCGGCGGGCTCGCCGTGGTGCGGGTCGGCGCGGCGAACGAGAGCGCGCTGCGCGAACGCACAGCGCTCGTCCAGACCGCTGTCCTGATCTGCCGGGCCGCCGTCGACGGCGGCATGCTCCCGGGCGCGGCGGCGGCCCTCGCGCAGGTGGGCCGGCACCTCGGCGCGGGTTTCGGCGGCGCGCCTCCCCATGTCCGCACCCTCGCCGCCGCCCTGGGCCAGGCACTGGCCGTTCCGCTGCTGACCGTCGCGGCGAACGCGGGCGAGGCGGATCCGGCCACGATCGCCGACCGCCTCGCCGCCGTCTGGCCCGGGTCCACCTACGACGCCGTCTCCGGCTCGTTCCAGGAGACGGGTACGGCCGGGGTGTGGGACCCCTTCTCCGTACAGGTCGGCCTGCTCCAGGCGGTCGGTGACGCGGCCCGCGAATACCTCGCGATGGTCTGAGCTTGACGCTGTCGGGGATCTTCGCTTTGCGGGACTCCCCGCTTCCTTTCAGGCGCTGCTGCTTGGGGTGCCGATACGGTTCTCATGTTCGCGGCGGAACCTGCGTCGTGCAGAGAGGATCAGCCGCAGGCGCACGGGGGCAGAGGGACGCCGAGCGCGGCCGCCCGGCCGGCGCCTCCCAGGGCACGGGCGTCGACTTCGTGGTGAGCGCGGGCCACGCCGAAGGCGGGCGAGGGAAAGCCGCCCACGCCGCTGGCGCTGCCCTGCCAGTCGGTGGGTCCATGGCTGCGGGACTGCCTCAGCACTTGACCCCCGAGGTCTCCCACTGCACCGCCCTCCGGCCCAGGACGACCGCCGAGCCTGACGCACCGGCCGATCCGATAGTGTCCCGCCGTATGAACACCGCAACGAGGGGCGCGATATGCGCAGTGTCCGCGCTGACCGCTGCCGCCCTCGCAGCGGCCTGCAGCGCTTCCCCCTCCGGACCCGTACCGCCGGGCTCGCCGAGTCCGTCAGCCGCCCTCAGCTCGCCGCCGTCCCCACCCGTCACCGGTCCCGCTGCTGCCGTCTCGGCGGGGCAGTTCACGATCCCGCCCGGCACTTACTCCCGGCCGACGGCCACGGGCATCTGCACCCCTGGTGACCTCGTTTTCCACGCTCGTGACGGCAAGACGTACTCGTGCGAGCGGAACGGCAGCCCGAAGCTCATCAGCCCTGCCCACTGACCCATGCTCCCCGTCGTGGCCGGCCCCGGTGCCCTCCTGCGCTACTGGCGGGCCGGACAGCTCGGCGGACCGCTGCCCTTCGTCTCGCTCGCCGAACCCGCACCATCTGGCAGTGCTGATACGTCCCGGCTTTGCCAGGGCCGCTCCCGCCCTCTCCGGCACCACCCGGGTCAGGCCGCCCTCAGCTACACTGACCTGCTGCGACAGGCCAGAGGTGACGGTCTTTCACCTCCACTCGAACCACAGCGCCTCACGGTGCAATCAAGATCACCGACAGAGTCGAGCTAAGGGCTGTCCCGTAATCCCCGGCAGGCATGCGGCAACAGCTACGGCACCTCGCTGTGCTGTCGGGATCATCCGAATACGACCCGGTATGAGGAGACCCTCCGCCTTGCGATACACCGCATCTGACGCCGCGCGCTGATCCGCCGGGGATTACGGGACAGCCCTGAGGACGCCGCCCGGACCAGACGGCACGGTAGGCGTACGCGCACAGCGGGTAGGGAACAGACAACCGCATCGGGGGTGGACCGGACATGCCGGTCCGAATGCGCGGAGGTGCACGCGGATGTCCGCAGACGGATTCGACTCTCTGGCAGTGGCTCTGGTGGGGGCGTCGTTCCGGGTGGCGCTGGACCGCCCGGATGACCAGGTGCTGAACAGCCCGCAGGCCGTCGCCGCCGCCCTGATCCGCAAGGACACCGGCCTGCGCGACCAGCGCGCCCTGGCCCGCGCCGTCGAGGCCGCCAAGGACCAACTCGGCGCCGCCCTGGAGGCGTTCGACAGCAACCGGCGCGAGCCGGTCACCGCCGAGCAGAAGGACCGGGTGATCGCGGGGATCATCAGCGCCCTGGCAGGCCTGCGCCTGACACAGGGCGGGATGGCCGCGCTCGGCCCCCGCGGCGAGAGCGTCGACCTCCTGCTGCGGCGGGAGGCGGTCAAGTCCTGGGGCGAGGCGGGCGCGGACCAGGAGGTCCACCGCTACGGACGCGTCCTCATGCGGCACGCCGCCCAGTACGTCAGGTCCCTGGTCAGCCATCTGACCACGGTGGTGCGCGAGGTGGGCCAGGTGCCGCCCGGCATGCTCGTCCAGGCGGTCGAACGCGGCCTGACCGAAGGGGTGGAGGCGGTACGGATCCCCACCGCCCACAAGGACGTCAGCGACGAGGTCAGCACCTTCGAGAGCCAGTACGCGACAGCCGTCATCGAGGCGTACGACACGATGGAGCTGTTCGGCATCGACATACCGGAGATCCTGCGCCGCCAGCCGGTCGACGTCGGCTACATCACCCTGCAGTCCTCGACCCGCGACGCCCGCCACACGGACGGCACGTCGCGCGCCAACGTGGACACCATGATCGCCGACGCCTGCCGTGTACGGCGGGACCGCCACGGCCGCCGGCTGGCCGCCCGCCCGGCGCAGCCTGCGGAGCACCCGCGCCCGTACCGCGTACTGCTCACCGGCGCCGCCGGTTCCGGCAAGACGACCGTGACCCAGTGGCTGGCGCTCGGCGCCGCCCGCAGCAGCTTCCCCGAAGCGCTGCGGCGCTGGCAGGACCTGCTGCCCTTCGTCATCCAGCTGCGGTACATCTTCAGCGACGGCAAACCGCGCCGCCTCGACGTCGCCGACCTGGCCCGGGTCGCCACCCGGCGGCTCGGGAAGCTCCCGGCCGACTGGCTGCACGAGCGGCTCGACCAAGGCAGGGCCCTGGTGATCCTGGACGGCTTCGACGAGCTGCCGCCGCTTCCGCACCGGCACCGGCACGATGTGTACCAGTGGATCAAGTCGCTGATCACGCAGTATCCGGCCGCCCGGTTCATCGTCACCTCGCGCCCTGAGGGCCTGGACACCTCCTGGTTCGACCGGCACGACTTCGACCACCTGGAACTGGACGCCATGGGGCTGCCGGCGATCCAGAGCTTCGTCCACCGCTGGTATCTGCCGCTGCTGTCGTCGGTCCCCGGCAACCGCAAGAAGGTGTACACCCAGCGCAGGAACCGGCTGCTGGAGCACATTGCCAGCCGCCCGCTGGTGCGGGACCTCGCCGAGACACCCCTGCTGTGCGCGATGCTGTGCGCCTTCTACGCCATCAACGAGACCGTCGAGCCCAGAAGCCGCGCGCACCTGTACGAGCAGGTGATCAACGCCCTGACGAACGCGCGGGAGATCCAGCGGCAGGTGCCGATGGCCGACCAGATCGACCTGTCCGACAAGCGGGCCTTCCTCCAGGCCATCGCGCGGTACATGGCCGACAACGCGCTCACCACCATCCGGCTGCGCCCGCTCACCGCCTTCACCCCGCCGTCCGCGCACGCCTGGGACGAGCTGCGGGAGCACGACCGGGGCGATGTGACGGTCCACGAGCTGCTCACCGACCTGATCAGCGGCTTCGTCGGCTCGCGCACCACGGTCGACCACGCGCTGCGCTACGTCGCCCAGCGCAGCGCCGTCCTCCAGCATGTCGGCGGCAATGAGGTGCAGTTCGCCCACCGCACCTTCCAGGAGTATCTGGCCGCCTGCGACTACGCCGACCGCGGCGAGGCGCAGAGCATCGTGCCGCAACTGCGCAACGGCGATCCGATCTGGTGGCGGATCGCGGCGTTCGCCGCGGCCAAGTGCAACCGGCGCGACGCCAGCGCCCTCGTGCGGAGCCTGATGGCGGAGGCCGACAGCTCACCCGACCAGCGCCGGGAGCTGCAACTGCTCATCGCCGAGTGCGTGAGCACGGCCAAGGTCGAGCTGGAGATCGTCGAACCCGTCCGGGCGCATCTCGCCGAGATCTTCCCGCCCCGCGACCGCGACGAGGCCGCCAAGCTCGTGCGCTCCCGCAACGGGGACCACGTACTGGGCTGGCTCGCCGGGCACACCCACGACCCGGCCTGGGCGGACGCCTGCATCGTCGCCGCCGCGCACATCGGCACACCCGAGGCCATGACGCTGATACGGGACTACGCCGTGGACCTGACCGGGAAGGCCACGACGCCGGCCTGGGCCCGGGAGGTCCTCACCGAGGTGTGGGACCGCTTCGACCCGACGGACTTCGCCCGGCGCGTGCTCAGCGAGGTCACCTTCGGCGACGCGACCGTGCACATCGACACGGCGGCCAAGATGAAGGCGGTCGGCCAGCTCCCCGCGGTCCGCCGCCTCGTCTTCGGCGGCAGCGCCGGATCGGCGCACGCGGACCTCGATTCCTGGAAGGGCCTGCACAGCATCGAGGAGCTGGACTGCACCGCGCTCAAACTGCACAGCCTGGAAGGTATCGACGCCCTCGACACCCTGGTGTCCCTGAGTTTCCTCGCGGGCGAGCTGCTGCGGGACTTCACCCCGCTGTCCGCGCTGACGGGGCTGCGGCACCTGTTCGTCCTGCAAGGCCGGCACATGACCGACGGGGCTTTCCTGGCGCCGCTGCGCAATCTGCAGAATCTGCTCCTGGACAAGCCGGAATTCGACGACTGGTCCTGGCTGCGACCGCTGGCGGAGCTTCGCAATCTGCAGGTCTCCGGCGGGACGCTGCACGACCTGGACGCGCTGCGGCACCTCGGCGACCTGCGGACCCTGCGGCTGAACCCCACCGGCGGGCTGTACGACGCCGGCTCCCTCACCGAGCTGCGCAGCCTGCGCCGGCTGAACCTGACGCTCGCCGCGGACCGGCCGGGCCCCGTTGTCCTGTCCGACGCCTCCGAGAGCCGCCTGCGCGAGGTGACCCTCAACGGCAGGCCCACCCGCGCCGATGTGCAGAGCGTGGCGTCGTGCGGTGTCCTCACGCTGCTGAGCGCGAACAGGGTGGAGGACCTCACGTCCCTGTCCGCCGTGGAGCCGCTGCACCGCCTGCGCCAGCTCAAGCTGGAGAACTGCCGCTCCCTCACGGCCATCGACGGCATCGGCGGAATGCGGGACCTACGACGCCTCGACCTGAGCGGCAGCGCCGTCCAGGACCTCGCACCGCTGACCGGTCTGACGCACCTGGAGGAGGTCGTCCTCGAACGCTGCTCGGCGCTGACTAACATCGAGCCGCTGCTCTCCCTGCCGGCCCTGCGCCGCGTCAGCTTCGACGGGATCAGCGACTGGCTCCCCCTCGACGTGATCGACGAGCTGAAGGACGCCCGCTCGGTGAACGTGAACTTCGACTCCTACCTGATGGTCGGCCACGGAAGCGCCTGACCCGGCGGGCCGCGAGATGACGCTCCCGCGCCTTCTCCGGTCGCACGGCGGCGGCGGGCGCGTATGACGTCCGCCTGCTCCCCTCCGCCGAGCTGCCCGCCCGAGCGGCAACGGGGCTGCGCTCAGCGGGACTTCTCCTCGTCGGCCAGTCGGGCGCGGGCCTCCATCAGGGCGAAGCCGAGCAGGTTCTCGCCGCGCCAGCGGGCGGGATCGGTGGCGCGGTCGTCGGAGGCGGCGAGCCCGATGCCCCACAGCCGGTCGCGCGGGCTGGCCTCGACCAGGATCCGCCTGCCCGTGCCGAGCAGGTACGAGCGCAGGGCCGCGTCCTGCCCGAACTTCGCGAGATTGCCCGCGACGACCAGAGCGAAGCGGGCGGCAACCCATCGTGCGTCATCGAAACCGCGGACCAGCCGCCCGAGGTTCTTGGCCTCGGCAGGGGTGCGGGCGCCGAGCACCGCCGCGAGCGAGGCGTCATCGCCGAACAGCCGGGCCTTGCCCGCCATCATCCAGTGCTCCGCACTGCCGTACGTCACACCGTCGACGGCGAATGACGAAGGCCACCACTGGCTGAGCACGCCCGGGCCGATCGAGCCGTCCCGCTGCGGCCGGTGTCCCCAGAACAGCAGCCACTTCGCCGGCGCTCCGGCGGCGATGAGCGCCGCGAGGTCTTCCCGCGTGCGGGCCTGAACCGTGTCGATCGTCTCCATGACAGGAATCCTCGCAGCCACCACCGACACCGGCCGAACGGATTCTCCGGCTCGGTCCGCTGGTCCGTCCGTCTCCCGGAATGGGAACGCGGACGCCGGTGTTGTGGTGGTAATGAGCGATTCGCACCATCATGCCCCTGTGTCCTCCGCGGACGATGACGCCACCCGTGAACGCCTGACGGACGCCCGCGATGCCACGAGTGCGCAGATCGCGGCCCTGAGCCGGGAATACGACGGGATCGTCGAGGCGAACTCCCTCGTCGCGGTCGATGACGAGCATGATCCCGAGGGGTCGAGCACCGCTTTCGAGCGGGCACACATCGGCGCCCTGCTGGGGCAGGCGCGGGACCACCTGGCCGCCCTGGACCTCGCGCTGGAGCGGCTCGATCGGGGCGGGTACGGCCGGTGCGAGGTCTGCGGCGGGCCGATCCCGCCGGAACGCCTCGACGTGCTCCCGGCAGCCACCACCTGCGTCCGGTGCGCCGCCGCGTCCCGCACGCGCTGACCTGGGCATATCTGCGGGGGATTGCCGCACCGGCCCGGGTCGGCGGACGGCGACCGGCTGCCTTTCCACGCGGCGAAGGTCCCCACGGCCGCCCCGGGCGGGCGGCCCCGCGGACCCTGCCCGGCGTCTCAGGCCAGCAGCAGCGCGCGGTCCCAGGTCGGCGGGACGCTGGTCGCGGCGGCCAGCAGGGCGAGCGCCGTACCCGCCGCGCCGGTCAGCAAGCCGGGGTCCCGGATCCGGTTCGGCCCGGCCGACTCCACCAGCCGGCCGGTCAGTTCGACCGCGGCCGTCGCGAAGAAGGGGTCGCCGGTGTCGTGCGCGAACCGCAGCGTGATCTGGAGCAGTCCGGCCACACCGTGGCACAGGCCGGCCTCCGGGTGGGTCCGGTGCCGGGCCAGCGGCCGTAGCAGCGCGGCTGTGACCGTACCGGCCGCGACGTCCCGCAGCGACCGGTCGTCGAGCGCCACGCCTGCCAGCCACAGGGACCGGGCGATCCCGGGGCTGCCGTAGCACCACGAACTGTCGGCGGCGGGGGTGGCCGACCGGTCGGGCAGGGCGACCAGCCGCGGCCAGTCGGGGCCGAAGCGGTCGTCCGCACGCTGGGCGAGCAGCCAGCCGGCCGCCCTTTCCACGGCTTCCCGCTGCCCCGGGACGGAGACGCCGGCGCCGAGGGCCAGCGCGAGCAGTGCCAGCGGGCCTGCGATGCCGTGGGATACACCGCAGTTGAGAGCGCCGCCGGGATAGAGCCTCGGCAGTGCGTCGCCGCTCAGGGCCGCGGCCGGCGTGTGCCAGTGCGGCACTCCGGCCCGCTCACCGCACAGCGCCACCAGCGCGCCGAGCACATCGCTCAGTGCCGCCGCCGCACCCGGCTCCGCGGCTCGGCACAGCAGGTAGGCGCCGGTGCCAGTCAGCCCGGAGATCACGTCGAAGGCCCGGGCGGCCACGCCGTGCGTACCGCCGCCCAGCTCGCGCGCCCCCGCGGTCGCCGCGCCCTCGATGCCGCGGTCCAGCGCCGCGCGCACACCCTCGTCGGCCGCCACCGTACGGGCGGCGAAAGCCAGCCCGCCGAGGCCCCGGTAGAGGCCCGCGGTGCGCACCGCCCCGGGTCGCCCGGCGCCGCGCAGCGCGGCGGCGAGATAGCCGCCGGCCGGTACGTCCCAGCCCTGCCCCGGCAGGCAGCGGTCCAGCTGGTGGAAGGCCAGGGCGAGGCCCGCGCCGCCTGCCGCCAGGTCGGGCGGGACCGCGCGGGGGGCGGTGCCCGGCCGTCCGACCAGGGCGGCCACCGTACGCAGCGCCGCCGCTCTGGCGTCCGCGGGCAGGACACAGGCCCACTCCGGTGCTGTCACCTCGGCATCGTCCCCGTACGAGAGGGCTTGTGCGGACGTGGCGAACCACACCCGCACAAGCCCGGCGTATCACTACTGGCCGTCACCGAACGGAACGGCGCACAGGTCGGTGTCCTCGAAGCTGTGGTGGCCGGTGTCGCAACACATCATCGGCTCCAGCAGCTGCTCGTCCGTTTCGGGCAGTTCCTGCAGTTCCAGTACCTGGGACTCCATGGTGCTGTCTCCCTTCGGGTGTGCTTCTCGGTGTTCTTCTCCTGGTGCCGGCGGCATCAGGGCCGGTCAACGGGTGTCGACCAGCCACGAACGGCTGCCGCCGTGTCTGAGGCGCAGCAGAAAGTCCAGTACGCCGGCGTAGCCGACGTGATAGCTCGCGCAGATGTCGCGCAGGGTGTCGTCCGGCACCACCAGCCGTCCCTGCCTGCGGGCCGCTCTGACGAGGAGGGCGGTGGCACTCTCCCCCGCCCATCGGCGGTACCGCTCCTCGCCGGTCGCGTCCGCGAGGTCGAGCAGCAACTCCGCGTTGCCGGACACGCCGTGGCAGTTCCCCGGGCCGAGCCGCCAGCGGTCCTGGTGCACGGCGACCGCCGCACGCTCGGCGAACTCGCGGAATTCCCGGACCCCGGTCAGCTGCCAGAGCCGGACGAGGCAGGTGCCGATACCGGAGGCGCCGTTGCACCAGAAGTTCAGACCGGTGCGCTCGGTGCGGCCCGGCCCCTTGGGCCAGAGGGCCGAGTCGCCCCGCCGCTCGGCGACGGCGCAGAGCGCGTGCCCGGCGCCCACGGCGATCTCGATCAGGTCGGGCCGGTCCAGGTCGCGCCCTGCGGCGAGCAGGAAGGCGGCCTGCCCGGCGACCCCGTGGCCGAATCCGTACGAGCCGCAGCCGGCCAGCTCCGACCGGTGCTCCGGCCCGAGCGGCCAGTCCACCCCGCCCTCCGCCTGCGCGGTCAGCCGGACCACCGAGTCCGCGCACCGCGCCGCCCGCGCGGCGAAGCGCTCGTCGCCGGTCGCGTGCCACAGGTGCAGCTGCGCGGTCCCGGCGCCGGCGAGGCCGTGGCAGATATCGGGGTTGTGCCAGTCGAGCGGGATACGCAGCGCGTACTCGGTCGCGCGCCCCGCCAGCGCCTCGTCGCCGAGGGTGCGGGCAGCGCTGTGCAGGGCCCACGCCGTACCGGAACGGCCGAAGTACAGGCCGGGCAGGACGCGGCTCGGCCGGGTCAGCCGCTCGTCCAGCCACTGTGCGGCGGTGCGCAGCGTCGGCTCGGCCGAGCTGTGGCCGCAGTGTACGGCCCGGTCCAGTACGGCCAGGATGCCGGCCGCGCCCATCTGGACGTTGCACGCGTCGCCTTGGGGCAAGGACCGCGGCCGGTCCCACAGGTACGCGCCCGCCGGGTCGATCGTCCCGGCGAGGTGGGCCAGGCCGTCGCTGAGCAGCCGGCCGGCGGCCGGCGCGCCGGCCTCGCCGCTCGCGCCGGGGAACGGCGCGCCGGCCTCGCCGACCGCGGTGCGGGACGACGGCGGTACGTCGGCCTCGCCGACCGCGGTGCGGGACGACGGCGGTACGTCGGCCTCGCCGACCGC